>NZ_CP019966.1:4807500-5047500 GCF_003031265.1 Rhodopseudomonas palustris
CACGTGTCCCGCCTTACTCGAGCATCAATGGTCGCATTACTTGTACGGGGCTATCACCCTCTAAGGCTCTGCTTTCCTGACAGATTCCAATTGTCTTCCAATGATGACTGGCCTGGTCCGCGTTCGCTCGCCACTACTAGCGGAGTCTCGGTTGATGTCCTTTCCTCCAGGTACTTAGATGTTTCAGTTCCCTGGGTTCGCTTGAAACCTCCTATGTATTCAGAGATCTCATACCTTCTCTTGATAACCGGAAATCCAAACCCTCACGCCTCTTTCGAAACGCAAGGCCTTGGAGTTCCGGCTATCGAAGGTGGGTTTCCCCATTCGGAAATCCACGGATCAAAGCTTCTTCGCAGCTCCCCATGGCTTATCGCAGCGTAGCACGTCCTTCATCGCCTCTCAGCGCCAAGGCATCCGTCGAACACCCTTAAGGCACTTGATTGCTCTCATTATCAATGTCCACACACTCGGCAGAATGTACTTGCGACACACCCCGAAGGGCCATCGTCGCAAACGGACATTGAATGAAAAGACCAGTTATTGCTTCGTAAGATCGAACCGATGGCGTGCGGTCAAGCTCGCCAACAAAGACCGTTTTACAACACGCAGGTCTTGCGACCGGCATGCGCCGAAAACGATCTGGAGATACGCGAACGGCGCCAAGTAGATTGCTCTACAAGACCCGAACCCGGATCGATCTCCTCTTCACGATGTCAGAAAACCCGCCAGGCTGCGCATTGCGCAAAGCCGGCGAATACAAGTTGCGGACGATGAGCCATCGTCGCTGTCCGGATGACAGCAACGAGGCGAAGCCGAGGTTACGATGATGTTCGTTCGATGATAGTCCATCTGGTGGAGCCAGACGGGATCGAACCGACGACCTCATGCTTGCAAAGCACGCGCTCTCCCAGCTGAGCTATGGCCCCGTAACCAGAAGACGAATGCAGCGCTCGACAAAATGGTGGGCCTGGGAAGACTTGAACTTCCGACCTCACGCTTATCAAGCGCGCGCTCTAACCAACTGAGCTACAAGCCCTCAGCACGAGAGGCCGCAAGCAAACCACCAGCCGGCAGACGCCAGGCCGATCGACTTGCGCGCACCCCAGGCGCGTGTTCGTCCGCGAAGAAAGAGAAACGAAGACGGCGAAATCCCGCCAATGAGGCTCGTATGACTTAGAGCCTCTGATGTTTCTAAAACAGGTCGATAACAGCAAGCTGTTGAAGACCCATCCTTAGAAAGGAGGTGATCCAGCCGCAGGTTCCCCTACGGCTACCTTGTTACGACTTCACCCCAGTCGCTGACCCTACCGTGGCCGGCTGCCCCCATTGCTGGTTAGCGCACCGTCTTCAGGTAAAGCCAACTCCCATGGTGTGACGGGCGGTGTGTACAAGGCCCGGGAACGTATTCACCGTGGCATGCTGATCCACGATTACTAGCGATTCCAACTTCATGGGCTCGAGTTGCAGAGCCCAATCCGAACTGAGACGGCTTTTTGAGATTTGCGAAGGGTCACCCCTTAGCTTCCCATTGTCACCGCCATTGTAGCACGTGTGTAGCCCAGCCCGTAAGGGCCATGAGGACTTGACGTCATCCCCACCTTCCTCGCGGCTTATCACCGGCAGTCTCCTTAGAGTGCTCAACTAAATGGTAGCAACTAAGGACGGGGGTTGCGCTCGTTGCGGGACTTAACCCAACATCTCACGACACGAGCTGACGACAGCCATGCAGCACCTGTGCTCCAGGCTCCGAAGAGAAGGTCACGTCTCTGCGACCGGTCCTGGACATGTCAAGGGCTGGTAAGGTTCTGCGCGTTGCGTCGAATTAAACCACATGCTCCACCGCTTGTGCGGGCCCCCGTCAATTCCTTTGAGTTTTAATCTTGCGACCGTACTCCCCAGGCGGAATGCTTAAAGCGTTAGCTGCGCCACTAGTGAGTAAACCCACTAACGGCTGGCATTCATCGTTTACGGCGTGGACTACCAGGGTATCTAATCCTGTTTGCTCCCCACGCTTTCGTGCCTCAGCGTCAGTAATGGCCCAGTGAGCCGCCTTCGCCACTGGTGTTCTTGCGAATATCTACGAATTTCACCTCTACACTCGCAGTTCCACTCACCTCTGCCATACTCAAGACTTCCAGTATCAAAGGCAGTTCTGGAGTTGAGCTCCAGGCTTTCACCTCTGACTTAGAAACCCGCCTACGCACCCTTTACGCCCAGTGATTCCGAGCAACGCTAGCCCCCTTCGTATTACCGCGGCTGCTGGCACGAAGTTAGCCGGGGCTTATTCTTGCGGTACCGTCATTATCTTCCCGCACAAAAGAGCTTTACAACCCTAGGGCCTTCATCACTCACGCGGCATGGCTGGATCAGGCTTTCGCCCATTGTCCAATATTCCCCACTGCTGCCTCCCGTAGGAGTTTGGGCCGTGTCTCAGTCCCAATGTGGCTGATCATCCTCTCAGACCAGCTACTGATCGTCGCCTTGGTGAGCCATTACCTCACCAACTAGCTAATCAGACGCGGGCCGATCTTTCGGCGATAAATCTTTCCCCGTAAGGGCTTATCCGGTATTAGCACAAGTTTCCCTGTGTTGTTCCGAACCAAAAGGTACGTTCCCACGCGTTACTCACCCGTCTGCCACTGACGTATTGCTACGCCCGTTCGACTTGCATGTGTTAAGCCTGCCGCCAGCGTTCGCTCTGAGCCAGGATCAAACTCTCAAGTTGGACTTGAACTTTGAACCGGCTGATCACAACGTTTGACGAGGTCCCACCATCACCAGCAATCCGAAGATCGCCGGTTCGTCGCAGCGCTTCACAGCGCTCGCGAACATGGTGTTTCCTTGAAAACGTGTACCGCCGAAGTCTTTCGTCCGGCCCCAATCCCAGAAAGCCGAAGCTTCCTAAAACCGAGACCCGCAAGGACTTCGCCGTCCACGTTTCTCTTTCTTCTTCTTCACTTGTCAAACAGCCCGAGATCCGAAGATCTCAACAAAGCCTGAGGTCACAGAGACCTTCGAGACTTCAACTCCTACACTTAATAGGAGTTTGGAAATCCAGACCGACGGCGAATGGCAACCGACAACTATCGGCTGCTGTTGCACTCATCGAATTCGATGGATGTTCCAGAGGCACGGAAGCTCGCTGGGGCCCGGAGGGCTCAGCGGCGCCGCGCTCAGTGGCCGTCTTATAGGCCCGCCCCCTTGGAGCTGTCAACGGCCTCGTCAGAAAAATGTCGTGCAGGTTGGGATGATTCAATTTCTGTAGTTTTCCCAAGGCTTTCTCGTCCCCAACGCCGCACTCAGGCCACATTCCGGAGGCGTTCTCCCCAGGCAGATCGAAAAAAACTGTTCGGCTCTCCGGGTCGGCGGACGGGGTCTTTGGGCCTCGGCGCGGCTCCTTCGGGTGAAGACAGCCGTCTTGGAGCAGCAGAGTGCGGCGATTGCCGCTTTCGATTGACGCAAATCGCCGGCGCCAGCACTTTGGCTGCCCGTGACAAGTGTCAGACCTGTGACTGTTGGCGTACGCCGTCAGAGGCGGACAAGCCGGCGGCAATCAGGTAGAAGGCTCCGGTCCGCGGGCGCGGAACGGAGACGTTTGATCGGCCGATGGCCTGATCGTTCAGACTAGCCGACCGGCCGCGAGCGCGGCCGATTGCGAAATCGGGGGACGACGGATTGAGCCAAAGGGTGTCACGCGGGCGCAGCACCGGGCGCGAGGTCGGCTATATCGACCTTGGTCACGAGCCGCCGCTTTCCGTCGACGGCTCCGAGGCCGCAGTCATCGATCGCCGACGCGTATCGGTGCAGTGGTTCAGCGGCACGATCCTCACCGGTCTCTGTGGTGCCGCGCTGATTGGCGGCGCGGTCTTCGCCTCGCTCGACGGCGAGACCACCTTCGCCAAAGCTCCCGAACTGGTTCAGGCCGCCCTCCGCGGCGCGTTCGGAGCCGACAAGACCGCCGCCCTGCATAAGAGCGACCGCCTGCCGCCGCCGAGCGAAGCCGCTTTGGCGCGCAGCGTGATCCGAGTCTCCACGGTTTCGCGGGTCGGCCAGCGCGACGTCGTCCGGGTCCGTCCGTTCGTCAAGATTTCCGGCAACCTGTCGCTGACCACCAGCGATCTGTCCGCCAAGATTCCCGCCTTCAATGCCCAGCGCATGCTGAGCGACGTCGGCGCCCCGGCGCAGAGCGCCGAAGATGCGCAGAATCCCGACGCGGTCGAACCCGACGCCGAAGTCTCCTTCGTCACCCGCGATCTCGGCACCGTGCTGCCGCGAGCCAAGATTGCCGGCCAGATCGCACCCGATGAAATCCTGATGCGCGTGCGCGACGCCGCGAACTGGAAGGGCAACAGCGGCGTTCGCTACGCCAGCGCCGCCGGCGATTTCGGCGGCGACGTCAAGCTCGCTTATGCCCCAGAAGGTCCGTCCGCCGATCCTTACGCCGGCTTCGAAACCCGGATCATCCCGGAAAACGTGACGCTGCTGCCGAAGACCAAGGAGCAGGTCACCGGCGGCAATCCGACCGGCGAACGAACTCACATCGTCAAGAAGGGCGACAGCGTCGTCTCGGTGCTGCGCGATCAAGGTGCCGCCGAAGAAGATGCCCGTGCGGTCGCCGCTGCGCTCGGCGCGCGCGGCCGCGACGGCGGCCTGAAGGAAGGCCAGAAACTACGCATCCTGATGGAATCGTCAGGCCCCGGCAAAGCGCCCCAACCGTTCCGCGTGATCGTCGCCAACGACTCCGCGGTCGAAGCGGTCGCAGCGCTCTCCGATCTCGGCCGCTACGTCGCCGTCGACGTTCAGAGCCTCAACACCGTCAGCGACACCGCCGACAACAGCGATGAGGATGAGGACGACGGCACCGGCGTCCGGCTGTATCAGTCGATCTACGAGACCGCGCTCCGCAACAAGGTGCCGCAGTCGGTGATCGACGACATGATCCGGATCTACTCCTACGACGTCGATTTCCAGCGCAAAGTCCAGGCCGGCGACTCGTTCGAAGTGTTCTACGCCGGCGACGACGAAACCACTTCCACGGTCGAAAAGAACGACGTGCTGTTCGCCTCCCTCACCGTTGGCGGCGAAACCAAGAAATACTACCGCTTCCAAACTCCCGACGACGCCGCAGTCGATTTCTACGACGAGACCGGCAAGAGCGCGAAGAAGTTCCTGGTCCGCAAGCCGGTCAATCAGGCGATCATGCGCTCCGGCTTCGGCGCCCGCCGCCATCCAATCCTCGGCTACGTCAAGATGCACACCGGCGTCGACTGGTCGACGCCCTACGGCACGCCGATCTTCGCCTCGGGCAACGGCGTGGTCGAAAAGTCCGGCTGGGAAGGCGGTTACGGCAAGTACATCCGCATCAAGCACGCCAACGGCTACGAGACCGCCTACGGCCATATGTCGGCGTTCGCCAAGGGCATGGAGCCCGGCAAGCGCGTTCGCCAGGGCCAGGTGATCGGCTTCGTCGGCTCGACCGGCCTGTCGACCGGCGCGCACGTCCACTACGAAATCATCGTCAACGGCCGCTTCGTCGATCCGATGCGCGTGCGCCTGCCGCGCGGCCGGTCGCTGGAAGGCCCGATGCTCGCCGGCTTCGAGAAGGAACGCGACCGGCTCGACGCGATGATGACCGGCCGCGGCGGCGGACGACTGGCGGAAGATCTCACCGCCTCGGCTCCGGTTCGCACCTCCTCCACCGCGCAAGCGCGGCGTTGATCTTCGCTTAGTTCATAGCCTGCCCTACCGCCGCGCAGCATTCCGCGGCGAGGAATCTGCTGCAGCGCGGCTTCGATTCCATTTGCCAACCTCCGAGCCCCGCCGAATACTCTCTCCATAACAACGAGAAGATCTCGGAGGGAATGCAATGAAGGGCAAACTTGCGCGCGGCGCGAGCGCGTTGACGATCGGCCTGCTGATGCTGTCCGCCGCACACGCCGACAGCTATCAGGTGACCAAGCTGGTCCCGGGCTCGGCGTTTCACGGCGTGCACGGCCTTGCCGTCGACAAGGCCGGCAAACTGTTCGCCGGCAGCGTCGCCGGCGCGGCGCTGTATGAGGTCGATCGCGCCGCCGGCACGGCCAAGATTGCGGTGCCGACGCCGGAAGGCATGGCGGATGATATCGCGATCGCGCCGGACGGCACGATGGCGTGGACCGGCTTCCTCACCGGCGATCTCTATGCACGCAAGGGCGACGGTCCGATCAAGAAGCTCGCCTCCGGCCTGCCGGGCATCAACTCGCTGGCCTTCCGCAAGGACGGGCGGCTGTATGCGACCCAGGTGTTTCTCGGCGACGCGCTGTACGAGATCGACGTCGAGGGCGCCAAGCCGCCACGCAAGATCATGGAGAAGATGGGCGGTCTGAACGGCTTTGAGTTCGGCCCCGACGACAAGCTATACGGTCCGTTGTGGTTCAAGGGACAGATCGTCAAGGTCGACGTCGACAAGGGCGAGCTCAGCGTCGTCGCCGACGGCTTCAAGGTGCCGGCAGCCGCGAATTTCGACTCCAAGGGCAATCTGTGGGCGCTCGACACGGCGCAGGGTCAGCTCGTCAAAATCGATCCGAAGACCGGCGCCAAGCAGATGGTGGCGCAGCTCAAGCCGTCGCTCGACAATCTCGCGATCGATGCCAATGACCGCATCTACGTCTCCAACATGGCCGACAACGGCATCCAGGAAGTCGATCCGGCAACCGGCGCGGCCAAGCAGGTGATCATCGGCAAGCTGGCATTTCCCGGCGGCATCGGCGTCGTGTCCGACGGCGGCAAGGACACCATCTATGTCGCCGACGTCTTCGCCTATCGCACCGTCGATGGCGCCAGCGGCGACGTGCGCGAAGTGGCGCGGATGCACGCCGACGGCACCACGCTCGAATATCCGATGAGCGCCACCGCCAAGGGCGACGAGGTGATCCTGTCGAGCTGGTTCACCGGCACGGTGCAGACGATCGACCGCAAGACCGGCCAGAGCCGCGACATGCTGCACGGCTTCAAGGCGCCGTACGATGCGATCCGGCTCGGCGACGGCAAGCTGCTGGTCGCCGAACTCGGCACCAAGTCGCTGGTCGAAGTCTCCGGCGAGCACGGCAAGGACCGCAAGGCGATCGCCACCGATCTGGCAGGTCCTGTCGGCCTGGTGCTCGGCAAGGACAATGCAGTGTATGTCAGCGAAGCGTTCGCCGGCCAGATCAGCAAGATCGATCCGGCGACCGGCGCCAAGACCGTCGTCGCCAAGGACTTGAAGATGCCGGAAGGCATCGCGCTGGCGCCATCCGGCAAACTGATCGTCGCCGAAGTCGGCGCCAAGCGCGTCGTCGAAGTCGATCCGTCCAGCGGCAGCGTCACCGAGATCGCCGGCAATCTGCCGATCGGCCTCGTCGGCGCGCCCGGCCTGCCACCGACCAACATGCCGACCGGCGTCGGTGTCGGCGCCGGCGGCACGATCTACGTGTCGTCCGACATCGAGAATGCGATCTACAAGATCGAGAAGAAGTAGGCCGAAACGCTACGTGCTCCGCAGCGATCACTGCGGAGCACGTCGTCAACTTCTCATCCTGTCATTGCGAGGAGCGAAGCGACGAAGCAATCCAGGCTCGGTCCACGGAGCCTCTGGATTGCTTCGCTACGCCCGCAATGACGACGCGCGTCAGTTCAGCATCCGCTTCGGCGGGCGTCCCGTGAACGGCTCGATGTCCGCGCTGTGCGGCGGCTTGCCGTTGAAGGTCAGCACGCCGCCTTCGGCCGAGATCGCGACGTGGTCGCCGTCCTTGACGGTGCCTTCCAGGATCATCTCGGCGAGCGGGTCCTGGACGCTGCGCTGGATCACCCGCTTCAGCGGACGGGCGCCGTAAGCCGGATCCCAGCCCTTCTCGGCCAGCCAGTCGCGGGCCGCAGCGTCGAGATCGAGCAGGATCTTGCGGTCCTCGAGCAGCTTGGTGAGCCGCGCGAACTGGATGTCGACGATCCGGCCCATCTCGCTCTTCTGCAAGCGGTGGAACAGGATGATCTCGTCGACGCGGTTCAGGAATTCGGGGCGGAAGTGCGCCCGCACCATTCCCATCACCTGCTCGCGCACCGCGCCGGTGTCCTCACCCTCCGCTTGAGCGACCAGATACTCCGAGCCGAGGTTCGAGGTCATCACGATCAGCGTGTTGCGGAAGTCCACGGTGCGACCCTGACCATCGGTCAGGCGGCCGTCATCGAGCACCTGCAGCAGCACGTTGAACACGTCCGGATGCGCCTTTTCGATCTCGTCGAACAGGATCACCTGATACGGCCGGCGCCGCACCGCTTCGGTCAGCACACCGCCTTCGTCATAGCCGACATAGCCGGGAGGTGCGCCGATCAGCCGGGCCACGGAGTGCTTCTCCATGAACTCCGACATGTCGATGCGGACCATCGCGGTCTCGTCGTCGAACAGATACTCGGCGAGCGCTTTGGTCAGCTCGGTCTTGCCGACGCCGGTCGGACCTAAGAACATGAACGAGCCCATCGGCCGGTTCGGGTCCTGCAGGCCGGCGCGCGCGCGGCGGACCGCGGTCGAGACCGCATGCACGGCTTCGAACTGCCCGACCACGCGCTGGCCGAGCTGCTCTTCCATCCGCAGCAGCTTTTCCTTCTCGCCTTCGAGCATCTTGTCGACCGGCACGCCGGTCCAACGCGACACCACCTGGGCGATGTGGTTGGCGGTGACCGCCTCCTCCACCATCGCGCCGGCGTTCTCGTTGGCTTCGATCTCGGCGATCTTCTTCTCGAGCTCCGGAATCCGGCCATAGGCGAGCTCGCCTGCGCGCTGATACTCGCCGCGGCGCTGCGCGTTGGCGAGTTCGATCCGCAGAGCGTCGAGTTCGCTCTTCAGCTTTTGGGCATCCGACAGCTTGTTCTTCTCGGCACTCCAGCGCTGGGTCAGCGCCGCCGACTTCTCTTCGAGATCGGCAAGCTCCTTCTCAAGCGTCACCAGGCGCGCCTTGGAGCCCGGATCGCTTTCCTTCTTCAGCGCCTCCTGCTCGATCTTGAGCCGCACGATTTCGCGGTCCATCGAGTCGAGCTCTTCGGGCTTGGAGTCGACCTGCATCTTCAGCCGCGCCGCGGCCTCGTCCATCAGGTCGATCGCCTTGTCGGGCAGGAAGCGGTCAGTGATGTAGCGGTTCGACAGCGTGGCCGACGCCACGATCGCCGAGTCGGCGATACGCACGCCGTGGTGCTGCTCGTACTTGTCCTTCAGGCCGCGCAGGATCGAGATGGTGTCCTCGACCGTCGGCTCAGTGACGAACACCGGCTGGAAGCGCCGCGCCAAAGCGGCGTCCTTCTCGACATGCTTACGATACTCGTCGAGCGTGGTGGCGCCGATGCAGTGCAGCTCGCCGCGGGCAAGCGCGGGCTTCAAGAGGTTCGACGCGTCCATCGCGCCGTCCGCCTTGCCGGCGCCGACCAGGGTGTGCATCTCGTCGATGAACAGGATGATGCCGCCCTCGGCCGCGGTGACCTCGGTGAGCACGGCCTTCAGCCGCTCCTCGAACTCACCGCGATATTTCGCGCCGGCGATCAGCGCGCCCATGTCGAGCGCAAGCAGCTTCTTATCCTTCAGGCTCTCCGGCACGTCGCCATTGAGGATGCGCAGCGCCAGGCCCTCGACGATCGCGGTCTTACCGACGCCGGGTTCGCCGATCAGCACGGGGTTGTTCTTGGTACGCCGGGACAGAACCTGGATGGTGCGGCGGATCTCCTCGTCACGGCCGATCACCGGGTCGAGCTTGCCGTCGCGCGCCGCCTGGGTCAGGTCGCGGGCGTATTTCTTCAGCGCGTCATAGGCGTTTTCAGCCGTCGCCGAATCCGCGGTCCGGCCCTTGCGCAGAGCGTTGATGGCAGCGTTGAGGTTCTGCGGGGTGACGCCGCCCTTGGTGAGCAGCTGGCCGGCCTCGCTGTCCTTATCCAGCGACAGCGCAAGCAGCAGCCGCTCGACGGTGACGAAGCTGTCGCCCGCCTTCTCGGCGGCCTTCTCGGCAGCGTCGAACGCCCGGGCGGTCGCCGGGGCCAGATAGACCTGGCCGGCGCCCGAGCCGGACACCTTCGGCATCTTGCCGAGCGCCTCTTCGGTCGCCTTCAGGATCGCACGCGAATTGCCACCGGCACGGTCGATCAGACCGCCCGCCAACCCTTCGGAATCGTCGAGCAGCACTTTCAGAATGTGCAGCGGCGAGAACTGCTGATGGCCCTCTCGCATCGCCAGCGATTGCGCCGACTGGATGAAGCCGCGCACACGTTCGGTATATTTCTCTACGTTCATTGGTTCGGTCCCTCAGCCTGCCCTCGGCGCCTTCGAAAAGCACGCCCGACGGCATCTTCATTGGGGTTCCGCCGGCCGCGCTGACATTCCTCAGCCGGGGGCGGTCGTCACCGTGCGGACCGCATCGGCTTGACGCAAATGTGGGCATCTGTTCCGGCAAACGGAAGGCCTCGGCTCACATTTTCGTGGGCTGCCGAAGCCGGCGCGATCCCTTAAAGACCCGCCATGACAGACCTTGCACTCGCCTCAGTCGCCTCGATCTATCGCTATCCGGTCAAGGGCTTGTCGCCCGAGCCGTTACCCACCGTCGCCCTGGATGTCGGCCAAACCTTACCCGGCGACCGGGCGTTCGCGATCGAAAACGGGCCGATCGGGTTCGACCCGGCCAATCCCCGCTACTTCCCCAAGATCAGGTTTCTGATGCTGATGCGCAACGAGCGGCTCGCCGCCCTGCGCAGCCGCTATGACGCCGCGACCGGCGAGCTCAGCCTCTCCCGCGACGGCGCCGAAGTGGCCCGCGGCGATCTTCGGACCGAACCCGGCCGGGCCGCGATCGAAGGGTTCTTCGCCGGCTATTGCGCCAACGAGCTGCGCGGACCGCCGAAGCTGCTGGCCGGCCAAGGCCACAGCTTCTCGGACGTCGCCCGCAAGGTGGTGTCGATCATCAACCTGGCCAGCGTCGCGGCACTGGAAGCCATGATCGGCCGCCCGGTCGATCCGCTGCGATTCCGCGGCAACCTCTATGTCCAGGGCTGGCCGGCCTGGCACGAATTCGACCTGATGGACCAGACGCTGCTGATCGGCAATGCCAAGCTCAAGGTCGTCAAACGCATCGTCCGCTGCGCCGCCACCAATGTCGACCCGCAGACCGCCGCCCGCGACATGGCGATCCCCGAGACCCTGCAGCAGAACCTCGGCCACGCCGATTGCGGGGTCTATGCCGAAGTGATCGAAGCCGGCGACCTCGCGCAGGGCGATGCGGTGCAGGTCGAGCAGGCGGTGCTGTTCGCGTAGCTTGCTTGCGAGATCGTACTCAACACCCCTGACGTCATCGCCGGGCTCGACCCGGCGATCCATCTTCTTCGAAGAGGCGCGCTCCGCGCGCGATGGATGCGCGGGTCGAACCCGCGCATGACGATCGCGTGCGGGGGAAGCTCCTCGCCTCAGCTCGACGGCATCACGTAGGCGTAGATGCGGCTCTTCGAATACACCGACTCGGCGACGCGGCGGCTGTGGTTACCGGACACCACGATCGGGTTGCCGTTCGCATCGATGCCGCTGACGACGCCGACATGGCCGCCGCGTTTGCCGCGCGACATCACCGCGATCGCACCGACCTGCGGACCGGAGATGCGCTGGCCGTAGCGCGCGAACGAGCTCGCCATGTCCGAACCGGTGCCCTGATGGCCGGTGCGCTCAAGCACCATGTTCATGAACCGCGCACACCACAGCGCGCGTCGGCCGGTCGGATTGCCGCTGCCGATGTAGCTGCGCGCAGCTTCCACCAGGCTCGAGCCCGTACCGCCGCCATTCCACGACTGCGTTTGGAAGTCCTGCTGCTGGGCGGCGAGGCGCTGACGACGACTGGTGCGCTTCTGCGTCGCGGGCTGCAGCTGCGGCTGCGCCATCGCGGCCGATACATCCATGGCCGGATCGTTAGCGGGGAAACCGAAAGCCGACGGCGCGACCTCCGCCTGCTGCTGCGCGATGCGGCCGTGACGGCGCCACGCGTGCGAGCGACGATGATGGTGCGCGTGACGAGACGCGGAGTGATGCGAATAGCTGGACGCGTGAGCGTGGTGACGATGCAGCGGCTTGGCCGATGCGGGAGCAGCGATCGCCGCGAGCGCCACGAACGACAGGGCGGCAGCGACGAAGCGGAACAATCCAAACGCAGAAAACACAACCATACAGACTCTCTCTCCGGAACTCCTCGAGACGCGCCGACCCGCACGGGCCGACATCGGGGTCGACGCGTTAATCGATTAGGGATGGCGAGAGGATGGCTTTGAGAAAGCGAGAGTCAGATTTTAGGGGAAATTTCGAGGAAATTTCATGATACGCAACATTTTTACACGTATCGCGTGCGGTAAACTGATCACCGCACGTATTAACGACTTATTAAGTACGACTAAGGTGCCACGTAGTCGGCGGCCTGCAGCGGCGGTTTTTTCTGCGCGCGGCTGAGCAAAAACACCCCCTGCTCACCGAACATATTCCAGAACCACCATGGCGCGTTCAGCCGCAGCGGCCGACCGTAACGGTCGAGCGCCACCGCGCGCTCCATCTTGACGCCGATCTCGTCGCACAGTCCGATGAAGTCCTTGATCGTACAGAAGTGAATGTTCGGCGTATCGTACCAAGTCGCCGGCAGGTTCTCGGTGCGCGGCATCTGACCGTGGATCAGCAGCTGCAGCCGCATGTTGATGTAGCCGAAGTTCGGAAACGACACGATCGCGCGGCGGCCGATCCGAAGTAGATTCTCCAGCACCTCTTTCGGCTGCCGCGTCGCCTGCAGCGTCTGCGACAGGATCACGTAGTCGAACGCATCGTCGACGTAGTGATCGAGGTCGGTGTCGGCGTCGCCCTGCACCACCGCAAGTCCGCGCGCGACGCAGCGATTGACGCCCTCGCGCGACAGCTCGATGCCGCGGCAATCGACGCCGCGGGATTCGAGGAGCTGCATCAGATCGCCTTCGCCGCAGCCGACGTCGAGCACCTTCGAGCCGGTCTCGACCATATCGGCGACCAGCAGATGGTCGGCGCGATGCACGCGCAGTTGCGGACGCGCGTGATCTTCCAGCGGCAAACCTTCCTGCACCGACATGATCAGTGCTCCGCCTTGCCGAGGCCGCGCGCAGTGCCGGCCGATTGCAGGAAAGCGCGCGCGATATCGATGAACTCCGGCTCGTCGAGCAGGAACGCGTCGTGCCCCTTGTCGGTGACGATCTCGGCGAACGAAACCCGCGCGCCGCCGGCGTTCAGAGCATGCACGATGGCGCGCGATTCCGAGGTCGGAAACAGCCAGTCCGAGGTGAACGACACGACGCAGAACCGCGTCTGCGTACCGCGGAACGCGGCAGCCAGCACGCCGTCATGGTCGGCCGCGATATCGAAGTAATCCATCGCACGGGTCAGATACAGATACGAGTTGGCGTCGAACCGCTCGACGAACGAAGAGCCTTGATAGCGCAAGTAACTCTCGACCTGAAAATCGGCATCGAACGAAAACGTCGGCAGATCACGATCCTGCATCTTGCGGCCGAACTTGCGATGCAGCGCTGCGTCCGACAGGTAGGTGATGTGCGCGGCCATCCGCGCCACCGCGAGTCCGCGATGCGGGAAGCATCCGTGCTCGAAGTAGCGGCCGTGCTGCCACTCCGGATCGGCCATCACCGCCTGGCGGCCGAGCTCATGGAAGGCAATGTTCTGCGCCGAGTGCCGGGTCGCGCAGGCGATCGCCAGCGCCGAGAACACTCGCTCGGGGAACGCCACCGACCATTGCAACACCTGCATGCCGCCCATCGAGCCACCGACGACGCAGAACAATTTGTCGATGCCGAGCCGGTCGATCAGCATCGCCTGGGCGCGGACCATGTCGGGAATGGTGATGACCGGGAAATCGAGGCCCCAGGCCTTGCCGGTGGCGGGGTTGGTGGAAGCGGGGCCGGTCGAGCCCATGCAGCCGCCGATCACGTTCGAGCAGATCACGAAATAGCGGTCGGTATCGATCGGCTTGCCGGGGCCGACCAGGGTCAGCCAGCCGCCGGGCTTGCCGGTAATCGGATGCACGTTGGCGATGTGCTGGTCCATCGTCAGCGCGTGGCAGACCAGGATGGCGTTGCTCTTGTCGGCGTTCAGCGTGCCGTAGGTCTGGTAGGCGATCTGGAACGGGCTGAGCTCGATGCCGCAGTCCAGCGGCAGCGGCTGGTCGGCCCCGAACTGCGCGATGAGCGAATGCGGGTGATCGACCTCCTGGGTCCGCTCGCCGGCGGCGATCTTCTGCCCCTTCACCGAATGGATATTCATCATACGCCTGCCAACGGCCTCGACATCCCGGGGACGCCCCGGTTCGACCTCAGATAAGAACGGCAGGGCGAATAAAAAACCCGGCCTGAACATTGGTTCGGCCGGGATCGGAACTGTCCCCGGCCTGTTTAGCGAGTTGTTTAACGTGGCTGCAAGCCGGCCGGCTCAAATGACCACGAGTTCTGGTCCGGACGATAATTGCAAAGCCGAAAGCCGTCAACACGACGGCCGCGCAGCCTGGCCCGGAAAGGATCAATGTTTCCTTTGCCTTCGCTGCCCCCGTTTCTTAAGCAGAAGGACGCACCGCGGCACCGCCGCGACTGCCGATCCCCGTTTCTGTCCGAGGTTCTGAAGCAATGACCAAGCCGCCCTCGCCGCCGTCGCTCGCCGACCTGCGCCAGGAGATCGACAGCATCGACGAGCAGGTGCACCAGCTGCTGATGCAGCGCGGCGAGATCATCGACCGGCTGATCGCGGTGAAGCAGACTCAGGAGGTTGGCTCGGCGTTCCGCCCGGCGCGCGAGGCCGACATGATGCGGCGCCTGGTGCAGCGGCACCACGGCATCCTGCCGCTCGACACCGTCGAGAGCATCTGGCGGGTGATCATCGCGACTTTTACCTATGTGCAGGCGCCGTTCTCGGTGCACGCCGACCAGTCGCTCGGCGAGTCGGCGATGCGGGACTCCGCCCGCTTCCATTTCGGCTTCACGGTGCCGTACGTCGCGCACTTCTCGGCTTCGGCGGCGGTCGAGGCGGTGGCGAAATCCAAGGGCGACCTGGCGCTGGTGTCGGCGACCTCGGGCAACAATCCGTGGTGGCTGGCGCTGGAAGCCGACGGCGCGCCGAAGATCATCGCCCGGCTACCGTTCATCGAGCGCGCAGACCACCCCGCCGCGCTGCCGGTCTTCGTGGTGTCCCGGGTCGCCGACAGCGCCATGGTCACCGAGGTCGAGACCTGGAGCATCCGGGTGTCGGGCTGGAGCGCCGATACCGCCCGGGCGCTGTCGCCGCTGGCCGACGTCGTGGCGGTGCCGGATACCGCTTTTGACGGCGCTGCCCTGCTGGTGTCGATCCCGGCGCCCGGCGGCCTCGATCAGATCAAGGCAGCCCTGATCGCAGCGGGGGCCTCCCTCCGTTCGTCGGCCCTCGTCGGCAGCCACGCAAGGCGCTATACGGTGCCCCCGAGCGGCAAGTCCGCGTAATTACCGGCTCTCAGCCGCCCGACGATTTTTCCGGAGTTGACGATGTCACGTCCCGTGCCGAATCCCGGCATCCTCGATATTGCGCCCTACACCCCTGGCAAGAGCCCGGTGGCCGAGCCCGGCCGCAAGGTGTTCAAGCTCTCGGCCAACGAGACCCCGTTCGGCCCGTCGCCGCACGCGATCGCGGCCTATAAGAGCGCGGCGGATCATCTCGAGGACTATCCGGAAGGCACCTCGCGAATTCTGCGCGATGCGATCGGCAAGGCCTACGGCCTCGATCCCGACCGCATCATCTGCGGCGCCGGCTCGGACGAAATCCTCAATTTGCTGGCGCACACTTATCTGGCGCCCGGTGACGAGGCGATCTCCAGCCAGCACGGCTTCCTGGTGTATCCGATCGCCACGCTGGCGAACGGCGCCAAGAACGTGGTCGCGCCCGAGAAGAACCTGACCACCGACGTCGACGCGATCCTGGCGGCGGTGACGCCGAACACCAAGCTGGTGTGGCTCGCCAACCCGAACAACCCGACCGGCACCTACATCCCGTTCGACGAGGTCAAGCGGCTGCGCGCCGGCCTGCCCAGCCACGTCGTGCTGGTGCTCGACGCCGCCTATGCCGACTACGTGATGAAGAACGACTACGAGCTCGGCATCGAGCTGGTCTCGACCACCGAGAACACCGTGCTGACCCACACCTTCTCCAAGGTGCACGGCCTCGCCGCGCTGCGCGTCGGCTGGATGTTCGGCCCCGCCAACATCGTCGATGCGGTCAACCGCATCCGCGGGCCGTTCAACGTTTCGGTGCCGGCGCAGCTCGCTGCGGTGGCGGCGATCCAGGACACCGGCCATGTCGAGCGCTCGCGCGCCCACACCGACAAGTGGCGCAACACCCTCGCCGAAGAGCTGCCGAAGCTCGGGCTGACGGTGACGCCGAGCGTGTGCAACTTCGTGCTGATCCACTTCCCGACCACCAAAGGCAAGACCGCGGCGGAAGCCGACGCGTTCCTGACCAAGCGTGGCCTGGTGCTGCGCGCGCTCAACAATTACGGCCTGCCGCATGCGCTGCGCATGACCATCGGCACCGACGAAGCCAACGCGCTGGTGCTGGAAAGCTTGCGCGAGTTCATGGGCCAGCCATGAACTCTGCGCCGATGTTTCGCAAAGTCGCGCTGATCGGCTTCGGCCTGATTGGTGGATCGATCGCGCGCGGCGCGAAGTCGCTGGGTCTTGCCGGCGAAATCGTCACCACCGCGCGTTCGGAATCGACCCGGGCGCGGGTGCGCGAACTCGGCATCGTCGACCGCGTGGTCGAGACCAACGCCGAAGCCGCTGACGGTGCCGATCTCGTCATCCTGTGCATCCCGGTCGGCGCCTGCGGCGATGTCGCCCAGGAGATCGCGCCGCATCTGAAGCACGGCGCGATCGTCTCCGACGTCGGCTCGGTCAAGGGCGCGGTCGTGAAGGCGATGGCGCCGTATTTGCCGGAGGACATTCACTTCGTGCCGGCGCATCCGGTCGCCGGCACCGAGAACTCCGGCCCGGATTCCGGCTTCGCCGAGCTGTTCATCAATCGCTGGTGCATTCTGACGCCGCCCGAAGGCACCAACGCCGAAGCGACCGAAAAGCTCGCCGCGTTCTGGCGCGCGCTCGGCGCCAATGTCGAGATCATGACGCCCGACCACCACGACCTGGTGCTCGCGGTGACCAGCCATCTGCCGCATCTGATCGCCTATACGATCGTGTCGACCGCCGAAGAACTCGAAGGCGTGACGCAGTCGGAAGTGCTGAAGTTCTCCGCCGGCGGTTTCCGCGATTTCACCCGCATCGCCGCGTCCGACCCGACGATGTGGCGCGACGTGTTCCTGACCAACAAGGACGCGGTGCTGGAGATGCTCGGCGAATTCCAGGAAGATCTGTCGAAGCTGACCCGCGCTATCCGTCGCGGCGACGGCGACGCGCTGTTCGAACACTTCACCCGCACCCGCGCCATCCGCCGCGGCATCGTCGAGATCGGCCAGGACGAAGCGGCTCCGGACTTCGGGCGACGGCACAAGCAGCTCGGCCAAGGGGCGGAGTAGGACGCGGAGTAACAAGTCGGCGCGTCCGCCTCTTGCTCCGATCGTCCCAGCCTTTTGCTCCCTCGTCGTCGCCGGGCTTGCCCCGGCGACCCATCACTTGAACGATGGCGATCATTGCAGATCGAAGTGGTCGTGGACTGATGCGCGCCGCGCCGAAGGGGATTGGCCAAGAGATTGCGGTTAGCACGGCACCGCTTTGGCAGTCGGGTCGCTGGCGGGACCAACGAGCTCAAGGAGCAGTCGCCACGATCTCCTCGAATGCAACACTCAGGGGATGATCGGCGACAGCGGCGTAGTACACCAGCCGGAGATGCTTCTCCGCGTCCACGATGAAGGACGAATGATCGAAGGTGACCGGCCCGATCCCGTCGAGCAGAAAGCTCCTTCGGCCCTCGCATTTGCCATGAACGTCGTGTCGTCGCCATAACATCGTGAACGCAGGCGATACGGCCTCGAGGCTCTCCACCAGACTCAGCATGGCGACATCCTCGGGCGCTTGAGCGAAGTCGCGCCTGAAGCTCGCCAGCACCTGTGGCGCCTGCGCCGTCCAGTCGAGCATGCGACCGCTCAGGCGGTCGTCGCCGAACAACATCCAGAGCATATTGCGCTCCGATGGATCGCGATCGGCGAAGCCGAACAGTTGTTGTGCCGCGACGTTCCAACCGATCACATCCCAGCGCAGGTTGAGGATGAAAGCGGGCCGGAGCGTCAGATCGTCAAGCAGGCGGCGGACCAACGGAGACAGCTCGCACCATGCGTGACCGGCCATCGGTGGCGGGCGCTGATGGGCAAGCAGAAACAAATGCCTGCGCTCGACCTCGTCAAGTTTCAGAACACGCGCGACGTTGTCCAGAAAAGTCGCCGACACCTTGATGGTACGGCCTTGTTCAAGCCACGTGTACCAGGTGATGCCAACGCCAGCCAGCGCGGCCACTTCCTCGCGGCGCAGTCCCGGCGTGCGGCGCCGTTTGCCCGACGGCAAGCCGACATCGAGCGGCGACAGGCTCTCTCGTCGCCGGCGCAAGAAATCCGCCAATTCGACGCGTGTCCGATCAAGACGGCTATCGATCATATCGCTCTCAGTAACAGTATAACTTAATCCATAGTAACAGATAAAATTGCGTGCGAGGCAACTTTCATCGCTTCTGGAGTTGCCATGACTACCGATGTTTCGACGCGCTCTTCCGCCGGACCCTGCCCGCCCCGCACAAGCCCCTCGGGCCTGGCACTCGCAATCCTGTTGCTCGGCGGATTCCTGACCGTCTTCGACCTGTTCGTCGTCAACGTGGCAATTCCGTCGATGCAGCGCAGTCTCGGGGCCGATTTTGCCGAGATCGGTTTTGTCATCGCCGGCTACGAGCTGGCCTTCGGCGTTCTGCTGATCGCGGGCGGCCGGCTGGGCGATCGTTACGGCCGGCGCCGGCTGTTCTCGGCCGGCATGATCGGTTTTGCTGCAACCTCGCTCCTGTGCGGCATCGCGCCCGATATCGAGAGCCTGATATTCGCGCGGTTCTTGCAGGGCGCAGCAGGCGCGATGCTGTTCCCACAAATCTACACTTTGTTGCGTGTGATGTATGACGAGCAGGGGCGCAGCCGGGCCTTCGGCCTGCTCGGTATGACTCTTGGCTTGGCGGCGATCTCCGGCCAAGTGCTCGGCGGACTCATCGTTGCCACCGACCTGTTTGGGTTGGGCTGGCGGATGATCTTTCTCGTCAATTTACCGATCGGGATCACCGCCGCGCTGCTGGCGCAGCATATCCCGGAATCCCGCACGGCGAACGCGCCTGGCGTGGATTGGCTTGGGATCTGTCTCGCCACAGCAGGGCTTCTTTTCGTGCTGCTGCCGCTGCTCGAGGGGCCGAATCTCAGGTGGCCGCTCTGGACTTTTGCCAGCGCAGCTGCGGCCTTTGCGCTGATAGCAGCATTCCTGCTGTGGCAGGATCGGCTCGGAAAGCAGGGCGGTGATCCGACGATCGACATCCGCCTGTTCCGCAATACCAACTTCTCTGTCGGCTCGCTGGTGGTCTTCCTGATCTATTCGACCGCCACGTCGCTATTCCTGAGCTTCGCGCTGCTGGTCCAGTCGGGATTCGGATTGACTGCGTTCGAAAGCGGCCTGCTGTTCGCACCGGCCAGCGTCGGCTTCGTGGTTGCCTCGCTGCTGGCGCCGGCACTGGTCACCCGGTTCGGACCCATCGTCCTTGTGTGCGGAGCGCTGACCTATGCCGCGGGCATCGGCTGGCTGATTGTGACCGGCAACAGCCTCACGGATCGCGGCGATGTATTTGCCTTGCTTTCGCCGCTCATCCTGTTCGGCTTCGGACAGGGCCTCTCGATGACGCCGCTCCTGAACATGGTGATCGGCACTGTCGCGGAGCGCCATGCCGGCATGGCTGCCGGCATCATCTCGACGATGCAACAGATCGGAGGCGCCTTTGGCGTGTCCATTGCCGGCATGTTCTTCGTCACCATCGTGGCGGCAAAGGACTCCAGGATCGTCGCGCGTCCCCTTGATTACGCTGACGCTTTCGCCGGTGCGATGCTCTACAATTTTACGGCGGTGATTAGCGCCGCCATCCTGCTCGTTTTATTATCACGCCGTAAACCGCGGTGATGCGCGGCCTCGCGCCACAGCGGTCGCGCGCCACTCGGAATAACGAGCCGAGAAATATGGGGGCGAAATCCCAGGCTCCACTTTAGCTCCAGCCGGATCACTCCGGCTCACAACCACTTCTTCCACTTGAAGAACATGTACGGCAGCACCGCGGCCAGCAGCATCATGCCGAGTGCCATGGTGTACCCGTGCTGCCATTCGAGCTCGGGCATGATCTTGAAGTTCATGCCGTAGATCGATGCGATCAGGGTCGGCGGCATCAGCACGACGGCCATCACCGAGAACAGCTTGATGATGTTGTTTTGCTCGAGATTGACCACGCCGAGCATCGCATCGAGCGTGAAGGTGATCTTGTTCGACAGGTAGCTGGCGTGGTCGGTCAGCGACAGCACGTCGCGCTGCATGGTCTTGAGCTGGGTGCGCAGTTCCTTGGTGCGCTTGACGCCGTCGCCCTCGACCGAGAGGAACGCCACCACCCGGCCGATCGAGACCAGGCTTTCGCGGACCTTGGAGACCAAGTCGCCCTTGCGGCCGATCGCGATCAGGATGTCGGAATAGCGCTTGGGGTGGCCGGTACGGGCGGCCCCCTCCGGCTCGAAAATCTGGCGGCTGACGTCGTCGACGTCGGCGCCGGCGCGCTCCAGGATGTCGGCGCAGCGGTCGATCACCGCGTCGAGCAGTTCGAACAGCACGCTTTCGCCGCTGCTGCCCGAGCCGGGCGCCCGCGCCAGCCGGCTTTCGACCACAGCGAACGGGCGCGGCTCGTCATAGCGCACCGTCACCAGCCGGCGGCCGGCCAGAATGAACGTCACCGGCGACAGCCGCGGCGAGGTGGTGTCGGCGCCGCACATCAAGCTGGCGGTCATATAGCGGGCACCGTTCTCGATATAGAGACGGCTGGAGATCTCGATCTCCTGCATGTCTTCCCGGGTCGGAACCTCGATCCGCGCCAGCCGCTCCACCGCCTTGTCCTCGTCGGCCGTCGGCCGATCGAGGTCCACCCACACCGTGTCCTCAGGCAGCGCCGCGAGATCCTCCGCAGTGGCGCGCTTCAGGGTGGCTTCGGCGGGGGCGAAGAAAGCAAGCATGGCAACTCCAGGCTGGGACAGGATTGGTCAGAGGGGGCGCGGCCGGGGACCGCGGCCGCCGGCGGCAAGTGTGACACAGCGCGGCGGGACAGCCGACGCATTTTGTGGCCAGGGCGTGGCAGCGCCATGACAATGCACCGCCGAACAGCGCACCCGTTGCTCGAAAATTAATCGGCGGCCGGATTCTATGCGGCAGAAATGCAACAACGCTGCGGCCACGTTACGAACGGCTCGCCGAAATGCTGGCAAACCAGCGGGTTTGCGAGATACTAACAAGAAGAATCGTGGAGTTTCGCGGTGTCTCCCGGCGTGCGGTGGCGCGCCTGATCGTGATTGGAATTGATAATGGCCTTGAACGGAACGAAGCTGGGACTGCTGGCGCTTGCCGGCCTGCTGCTGTCGGGTTGCATGCAGACGACCTATCAGGCCGCCCCGGAAGCCAACCTGAAACCCAATGACAAGGCCCAGCTCGCCAAGGCGCGCTACGCCAAGGTGTCGGTGCCGGAACCGTTCCGCCGCGCGATCGTCGATTATCATCGCAAGGAAGCCCCCGGTACCATCGTTGTCGATTCGGACAACCACTTTCTGTATTACGTGCTCGATAACGGCAAGGCGCTCCGCTACGGCGTGACCGTGGGCGAAGAGGCGCTGGCGTTCTCCGGCATCGCCCGGGTCGGCAACATGGCCGAGTGGCCGAAGTGGACCCCGACCGCCGACATCCACAAGCGGATCGAAGGCCTGCCGGCTTCGGTGCCCGGCGGCATCGACAACCCGCTCGGCGCCCGCGCGCTGTATCTCTACCAGGGCAACAAGGACACCCTGTTCCGGATCCACGGCACCAACCAGCCGGAATACATCGGCGCCTCGATCTCCTCGGGCTGCATCCGCATGACCAACGAGGACGTCATCGACCTGTACAACCGGGTGAAGATGGGCACGATCGTCGTTGTGCTCGACCCGAAGCAGGGCGACTCGCCGATGAACTCGAAGATGGCCCTGCAGGGCGGCAGCGGCACCGCGACCCAGTAATCGCGCCGCGGCTCACCCCGCCAGAGTTTGAAAAAGCGCCGGTTTTCCGGCGCTTTTTTATTGGCGGTGAGGTGATGGGGACGCTTGGCCCCACTGTGGGCCGCATGTGATCCGCGGCAGCTCCGCAGTCGCTGAGCGCTCCCTCGCCCCACGCGCGGGCGAGATAAGCCTCGCTGCGGGTAAAGATGAGCCTCGCGCAGGGAAAGATCACGCCGGTGGGCGTGTCGGCACCGGCTTGCTGCGCGCCGCCGGCTTGGTGGCCGGCGCCGCTTGCGGCTTGAGGTCGATCGGCTTGCTCGCGGCCGGCTTCGCGGAGGTAGCTTTGGCCTTGGCGCGCTTGGCCGGCTTCGGCGGCGGAGGCGGCGGGGTCTCGGCCTGTTCGCGTTCAACCTCCTCGGCCGGGACCTGCTCGGCGGCCTCGGGCTGTGACGGAGCAGTTTGCTGTGGCGCGCGCTCCTCGTCGGCGGCGACTTCGCGCGGCGGCGCTTCGGCGGGACGCGGCAGCGGCATCACCGGCGCAATATTCGGCAGGCCCTCGTACAGCGCCCATTGGCACATCCGGTAGCCGCCGCGGCGTTCGGCGAGATCGAGGTGGATGTGATCCTCGTGATAGCCGTCCGAGCCCGGGCCGAGCACGGTGGTGAAACGCGCGCACACCGACTGCATCACCGTTTCGCGGGTGGCGCGCGGTGCATCGCGGTCGGTCAGCGAAATCATCCGCCCGTCGGCCAGCTTGATGCCGCGGACGTCGAGTGCGTTGGCGCGGCCGTGCTCGCTGAGTTTGGCGCCGCGCACCCGGTTGCGGCCGCGGCATTCATAGGAATCGAAATTGTCGAGATCGGCGACCCGGCTGCCGAGCGAGGCGCCGAGCGGCGCGATGTCGGCGCGCACCCAATCGGCGATCGCCCGCGCCATCCCGCAGCGCAGGGTCGCAGCCGGCGACACCGACACGCGGCGGCCGTCCGGCAGCACCACCGCTTCGAGCCGCACCAGATCCGGCCCGCCGCAGGCGCCCGGCCCGGTGATATCCGGAATGCTCGGCGCGATCGCGATCTGCTCGGTCAGCGCCAGGCGGCATTCGGACGGCGGCTTCGTAGCCGCCGCCGCGTCGGCTTTGGCGGCGGGCGCGCTGTCCGGCGCGGCGGCTTCCGCAGGCGCGGACTCGTCCTCGCCGGGCTCGGCCTCGCGTGCATTGATCTGCGGCGCTTCGGCCGGACGCGGCTTTGGCAGCGGCACGTGCTCTCGCGCGCCGGCGGCCGAGGTGCCGCCTGCAACCAGCGCGATCATCAGGACCCAGAATGGCGCTTTGCCGCGGAGCGCCTGAAAACAAGACCGTTTTCCGCAAAGCGGGTAAGCGCTAAAGTCAGCACCAATCCCAAGGGGATAACGAACAGGAGGAAAATTCGGATGCTTGGACTGATGCAAGACTGGCCTTTGCTGTGTCATCGGATCATCGAGCACGCGGCCCGGATCCACGGCAACCAGGAGGTGGTCACCCGCTCGGTCGAGGGTCCGATCGTCCGCACCACCTATGCGCAGATCCATCAGCGGGCACTGAAAGTCAGCCAGATGCTGGATCGCGCCGGCATCAAGCTCGGCGACCGCGTCGCGACGATCGCCTGGAACACCGCCCGGCATCTGGAATGCTGGTACGGCATTATGGGAATCGGCGCGATTTGCCATACGGTCAATCCGCGGCTTTTTCCGGACCAGATCGCCTGGATCGTGAACCACGCCCAGGACCGGGTGATGATCACCGATCTCACCTTCGTGCCGGTGCTGGAGAAGATCGCCGACCAGATTCCGAGCGTGGAGCGCTTCGTGGTGCTCACCGACGCCGAGCACATGCCGCAGACCACGCTGAAGAACGCGATCGCGTATGAAGAGTGGCTGAAGGAAGCCGACGGCGACGTCGAGTGGAAGACCTTCGACGAGAACACCGCGGCGGCGATGTGCTACACCTCCGGCACCACCGGTGATCCGAAGGGAGTGCTGTATTCCCACCGCTCCAACGTGCTGCACGCGCTGATGGCCAACAACCCGGACGCGCTCGGCACCCGCGCCGCCGACACCATGCTGCCGGTGGTTCCGCTGTTTCACGCCAATAGCTGGGGCATCGCGTTCTCGGCTCCGTCGATGGGCACCAAGCTGGTGATGCCCGGCGCCAAGCTCGATGGCGCGTCGGTCTATGAGCTGCTGTCGACCGAGAAGGTCACCCACACCGCCGGCGTGCCGACCGTGTGGCTGATGCTGCTGCAATATATGCAGAAGGAAAAGCTGACGCTGCCGCATCTGAAGATGGTGGTGTGCGGCGGCTCGGCGATGCCGCGCTCGATGATCAAGGCGTTCGTCGACATGGGCGCCGAGGCCCGCCACGCCTGGGGCATGACCGAGATGAGCCCGCTCGGCACGCTCGCCACACTGAAACCGCCGTTCGACCAGACCACCGGCGACGCCCGGCTCGACGTGCTGGCGACCCAGGGCTACCCGCCGTTCGGCGTCGAGATGAAGATCACCGACGACGCCGGCAAGGATCAGCCGTGGGACGGCAAGACCTTCGGCCGGCTGAAAGTGTCGGGCCCGGCGATCGCCAAGGCGTATTACCGCGTCGACAAGGAGATCCTCGACGACGCCGGCTTCTTCGACACCGGCGACGTCGCGACCATCGACAAGGACGGCTACATGCGGATCACCGACCGCTCCAAGGACGTGATCAAGTCCGGCGGCGAGTGGATCTCCTCGATCGACCTCGAAAACCTCGCGGTCGGCCATCCCAAGGTGGCGGAAGCGGCGGTCATCGGCGTGTATCACCCGAAATGGGACGAACGCCCGCTGCTGATCTGCCAGCTCAAGCCCGACGTCACCTGCACCCGCGACGAGATCCTGCAGTACATGGACGGCAAGATCGCCAAATGGTGGATGCCCGACGACATCGTGTTCGTCGATGCCATCCCGCATACGGCGACCGGCAAGATCCTGAAAACCGCGCTGCGCGATCAGTTCAAGACCTACACGCTGCCGGGCGCGGCTGCGTAGGGGCTTAGCACGCAACGCTGGCTCACTGCCTACGGCGCCCTCACCCCAACCCTCTCCCGCAAGCGGGAGAGGGAGCGCGCAGCGGCTGGGTCTGAGACCTCGGCTCCATCGCAACTTCCGCAGCTCAGTGCCGACCCCCAACCTCTCCCCGAGGACAGCGTAACCTCTCACGCTTGCGGGAGAGGTCGGATCGCGTAGCGATCCGGGTGAGGGGACTCCTCTCCACGTGTCTCAAGCTCACTGCCTACGGCGCCCTCACCCCGCCCCTCTCCCGCAAGCGGGAGAGGGAGCGCGCAGCGGTTGGAGCGAGCGCGCCCTCCACTTTAACATCCGCACATTTGCTTGAACGTGCCGCTGCCGCTCGTCATTTCGGGCGCAAAGGCTGACGCCTTCCGATATGACCGGCTCGTACGAATGATGCGGTGATCGAGCGGCGAGGGAGCGCCACGATGCAGATGGGTGTGGGGGCTCAGCCTGTGGATGTGCGCCCCCAACCCGCCGCCGAAGCTCGGCCGGGCCGCAACAGCGGACTCGACGCGCTGCGGGCGGTGATGACTCTGCTGGTGCTGTTTCATCACACCGCGATTACCTACGGCGCCAGCGGCGGCTGGTTCTATCATGAGGTGACGCCCAACGGATCGCTGTCGTCGCAACTGTTGACGATGTTCGTGGCCACCAATCAGGCCTACTTCATGGGCCTGTTCTTTCTGCTCGCCGGCTATTTCACCCCGGCCGCCTTCCGCACCAAGGGCAGCTCGGCTTATTTGCGCGACCGGCTGCTACGGCTCGGCGTGCCCCTGCTGCTGTTCGGATTGGTGATCGGGCCGTTGACCGTCGCACTTGCCGGGCTCGCCAGCGGCCATGCGTTCTGGCCGACGCAGCTGACGCTGTGGCAGCGCGGTCGGTTCATCGAAGGTCCGCTGTGGTTTGCCGAGGCACTGCTGATCTTTGGGGTCGCGGCAGTGCCCTGGCTGCTGCTTTCCCAACGATCCACGGCCCCACAAGCCACCGTGGCTCAGTTTCCTTCCAACATCACACTGGCGATCCTGGCGGTGCTCACCGGCGCCGCAGCGTTCGTCCTCCGGCTGTGGTGGCCGGTCGGGACGAGTTGGCACGGGCTGCAGTTCGGTTACTTCGCCAGCTACGTCGTGCTGTTCGCTGCCGGATGCTTGGCGGCGAGACCACGCTGGCTGGAGCGAATCCCACGACGCACCGCAAGGATCTGGTTTGGCATCGCGCTGGTGAGCCTGCCGTTGCTGCCGCTTTCCGCCGGAGTGTGGCCGCCGGGCCCCACCAACTCGTCCGACGGTGGTTGGACGATCCCGGCGGCGATCTACGCCTTTTGGGAGCCGCTGGTGGCTTGGGGGCTGATCCTGCTGTTGCTGGTTGTGTTTCAGCGCCGATATCAGCATCTCGTCCTGCGATGGCAGCAACTCGCCGCGCGGGCCTACACCATCTACATCATCCATCCACCGGTGCTGGTCGGATTAGCGCTCGCCTGGCGCAGCATGACGGCGCCGCCGCTGCTCAAGTTCGCCGTGACAGGCATCGCCACCTGCGTCGCCTGCTTCCTGCTGGCCGGCCTGATTCTGCGGATCCCACGAATTCAGAAGATCCTTTAAGGCCGGCCGGCGCCGAGCCGCCGCCCGCCGACTTTTCTCGCGAGACCGGCAGGAATCACTTCCAGCAAACTCGGAGCGTCCGCCCTTCCCCGGCGCTCAGGTTCCCTCTCCGGCCTTGAATTCGGCTGCCGCCCGTGGTCTCAACGGAGGCTCCTGCGGCGCGATGTCTGCCGCGATCAACCCGGCAGTCCTCACGCGATGGCGCGCAGATTTTCCGCTCCGTATCTGAAGGAGCCCGTCTCCGGACTCGCCACCTGGGCCCGCAATCTCGCGGTGTTCTCCGCGGTGGCGACGCTGGTGTCGATCGGTGTGGTGCGATTCGGCTTTCTCGAAATGCGCCCGGCGATGGCGACCTGGTTCGGCGCGCTGGCGCTGGCCGGGGTGTCGATCCTGCTGGCGCTCGCCGGGTTCGCGGCGATCTGGCAAAATGGCTCGCGCGGCATCCCGCGCATTCTGCTGGCGCTGCTGCTGGACGCACTGATCCTCGCCTACCCGGCCTATCTCGGCTGGCAGTACCGCAGCCTGCCGGCGATCCACGACATCACCACCGATTCGATCGATCCGCCGCAGTTCGAGACCCTTGCGCGGCTGCGGGTCGGCGACGACGTCAACACCGCGGTCTATGCCGGCCTGTACTCCGCCGAGCGGCAGCGCGCCGCCTATCCAAACATCGAGACGCTTCAGGTCGAGATGCCGGTGCAGCGCGCCTATGACATCGTGCTGCAGCTGGTGAACCGGCGGAAATGGCGGGTGGTCGACGAGCGCCCGCCGCAGCTGCCGAAGCGTGAAGGCCATATCGAGGCGGTGGCACGCACCACCATCCTGAGCCTGCCCGAAGACGTGGTGATCCGGCTGCGGCCGGACGGCGAGGACACCCGGATCGATATTCGGTCGTCGTCGCGCTATTTCGAAAGCGACCTCGGCAGTAACGCGGCGCGGATCGCCAAGCTCACCGAGGACATCAACACCGCGGTCGAGAACGCGCCGACCCCGAAGGCCGAGCCGGCCGCCAAGCAGCCGGCCAAGGCGAAAGCCAAGAAGTAATCAGGCGCCGGCGCGATCCGCGCCGACGCCCGCAATGGACTGAATTCAGCAGAGGCCGAGACCCGCGCCGCTTACTTGTCGGCGCCGCCGAGCGCCTGTTTGCACGGATCGGACAGCGCGCTGAAATTATCGTTCAGGCACTTCTTGATGCGGCCGCCGCCCGGCGACACCCCGTTGCAGAGCTTCTGATAGTCCGCCTTGCAGGCTTCGCGCGCCGCACCGCGATCTTGCGCGCTCGCCATCTGCAGGGTCAGCATCAGCGCCGCGACCACGCAGGCCGCGGCCAGCGTTGCCCGCACCAGCACGTCGGGCGCACGGAACAGCGGCGCGGGACGATCGGACCGGTTCGAAGTGTTCATTCGTTGCACCATGGCGAATCCTTGGGTTCGAAGTGGACGCCGTCGAGGCGGATGTAGTTGATACCTTCAAGCCCGTCCGATCCTTCGCGCGCCAGTTCAACGAAACAGCCGGCCGGCGAGTTGCCGGCGTCCTTCCGGAGAAATCTGCTCCAGCGTCTCGACGAAGGTGTCGATCATCGCGTCGCCGACCTTGCTGCGCTTGTCGCGCGCGTTCTCGACCGCAGCGCGGAGCGCCGGCTTGTCGAGCTCGGGCTGCGCGGCGAGATTCAAGGTGGTGCGCAGCGCCGCCACGTAGTCGCGCTGCAGCGGCTGCAGCGTCACCTGCTTGGCATTGAAGTTGCGCCACAAGATGTCGGCGTCGGCCGGCGGCAGGCGCGAGGCGACGCGCTCGATCAGCCGCATCGGCATGCCGGCATGCGGCGGCGTCCATTGCGGCCGCAGCCACTGCGCGCCGATATAGGCGCCGAGCGCGACGTTGATACACAGCGAGGCCAGCAGCAGCCAGCGCTCCGGGGTGAAGCGGCCGAGCGAGATCGTCATTGTGGACTCCACAGCGTCACGGCGGAGGAATCGAACACCGCATCCATCGCCGCGATCGCCTCCTGCGAATGGTGATAGGGCAGCGTGCCGGCGAGCCACAGGCCGACCAGCGCCGAGCAGGCGAGGCTGCCGACCGGCAGCAGCGAGGTGGGCTGCAGCAGCCGGCGATACCAAGGCTCCCGCGCCTCGCCGGCGCCGATCCGTTGCAGCACCCCCAGCGCGACCCGCCCTGCCCGCGCCGGCGCCGGCGCCACCTCCGGCGGCATCGCCAGCAGCGCGTCGAACGCGCTCGCTTCGCGCAGCACCGCGGCGCCCGGTTCGGTGGCGGCGACCAGCCGCGCGGCGCTCCGCGCCTCCGCCGGCCAGCGTTCGATGTCGCCGCCCCAGGTGTCGGCCAACTGCCTGAATTGATCGAGCGTCATGCCCGCCTCCTGTCGTCCTGTCGTTTCTCGACTGCTTTCTTGAGCGTCAGCCGCGCCCGCCCCAGCAGCGACTCGAATGCCTTCGGGCTGAGATTCATCGCGCGGGCGGCCTCTTCGCCGGACAGCCCTTCCATATGAAACAGCGCGATCGCACCGCGCTGCCGCTCCGGCAGTTCGGCCAGCGCCGCCTCCAACAGCCGCTGCTGCTGCGCGGCGATCAGAGCTTCGACCGGCGCCGGGTCGGCCGACGCCACCTCGGCGGCATCCTCGATCGGCGCATGCCTCGGCTTGCGGGTGCGATCGAAGCTGAGGTTCAGCACGATCCGGTACAGCCAGGTCGAAAACCGCGCGATCTTCGGATCGAACGACGACGCCTTGTTCCACACCCGCAGAAACGCCTCCTGGCCGATGTCATCCGCTTCGGCCGGATCGCGGACGATGCGCTGCGCGAGCCGGATGGCGCGGGGCATATGGCGCGCCATCAGCACGCGAAAGGCCTGCTGCCGGCGCTCTGCGACCGCCAGCATCAGCACCTCGTCGCTATCGTGTTCGATGCTCAACGGTCGAAGCCCGCCGGCCTGAGCCGGCGCGCCCCGGTTGAGCTTGATAATCGCCGCCGGCACGCGGTCAGCACGGCCGCCAGGCGCCGGCGATCCAGCATTGCCGCGGCACCGGCACCACGGGCGCGCCCGCGACCACCACCGGCGCGCCGTAAACCGGCGCCACCGCATACGGCCGCACCACATAATAAGGTGCGGGCCGGTAGTACGGCCGGCGATAATAGCCGCAGCCGGGATAAACTCCGACGCCGCGCCAGCCGCCCCGGACGCAGGCCACGGTTTCGATCGGCAGCGCGGTTGGGGCGGCAACCGCCGCCGAGGGGCTCACGGGCGCCAGCGGCGCGGCGATCGCCGCCGCGCCGGCGAAGGCCAGTGTTGCAGAGACGGCGAGCGCCGCAGTCCTGATCGGTTTGCGCATCACGACATCCTTCCCTGGTCGAAGATTGGCCCGGCAGACCGGGCCGATGTCGTGAATACGGGGCCAAGAGGGATTTCCTTCGGGAGGTCACGAGGGTTGTGCGGCCAAAAGTATCACTTCGTAGAATACCGAGGTATGGACCACTCACCTACGGTATCCTTGTGTAGAATTCCGCACCATTCTCAAGCTGGAGTTGAGTAGCACTCTTATTAGTTGAGGCCCGTCTTTACTAAAACGATAGTGTTTGGATCGCATGGTTTGTGGAAATACTGGCCCTGCTACCTATTCGTCGCAACGGCCAGACCTGCTGATACCCTTGGGTGACACAGGACGTCTCCTCATCCGAATCCGTCAGGCGTTGCGCACGCGCGTCCGATGTGTCCGGTCCGATCAGCATCCGTTGTCGATGCGATCTTCGAGAGAGACATAAGGCAAGACACAGGGCGCGAGCGGCCTGTGAGCACCCATCGGAAATTGCACTGCCGCACGGACTGGCTGCGAAGCCGGCCGCACGTCGTTATTTTGGAGCTCGATTAATGCTGTCTCGACTGCACTTGACTATCGGCCGACGCATCTACTTGCTGATCGGCCTCGGTTTTATCGGCCTTCTCGGCCTCACATTGTTGGATTCCCGCGAGCTGGCGACCGGCCTGCAGCAACAGAAACAGATCGAGCTCAGGCATCTTGCCGAATTGGCCGTCAGCTTCGTCAAGGACGAACATGACGCCGCGCAGCGTGGTGAGATCAGCACCGACGAGGCGCAGAAGCGCGCCCAGGCGCGGATCGCCAAGCTGCGCTACGGCGGCAACGAGTACTTCTTCATCACCGACATGCAGAGCAAAATGCTCATGCATCCGATCGCCAAGCAGCTGATCGGGCAGGATCAATCCAGCGCCAAGGACCCGAACGGCAAGATGCTGTTCGCCGAGATGGTCAACACGGTTCGCCGCAGCGGAAGCGGCTTCGTCGACTACGTCTGGCCAAAGCCGGGCTCCGACAAGCCGCAGCCGAAGCTGACCTTCGTGACCGGCTTCGAACCGTGGGGCTGGGTGATCGGCACTGGCGTCTATATCGACGACCTCGACGCCCAAACCTGGAACGCGATGCAGCACTCGCTGATCGCAGCCGCCCTAGTGCTGCTGATCACCATCGCGGTGTCGGTGTTCATCGCGCGGCGGATCACCAAGCCGATCCAGGCAATGACGGGCGCGATGAAGGATCTGGCCGGCGGCCGCATCGACATCGAGGTGCCGGGCATCGGCCGCCACGACGAAATCGGCGAGATGGCGGAAGCTGTCGAGGTGTTCAAGGTCAACGCGCAGGAACGTCGGCGGCTCGAAGGCGAGCGGCAGGAGATGGAAGCGCGCGCCGAGGCCGAGCGCCGGGCTCACGCTAACCAGGTTGCCGAAGCATTCGAGCGCGCCATCGGTGAGATCGTCGAGACCGTCTCGGCGGCCTCGGACGAGCTGGAGGCTTCGGCCACCACGCTGACCCGCACCGCCGAGCAATCGCAGGAGCTCGCGACCGCCGTGGCCGCGGCCTCCGAAGAAGCCTCGACCAACGTGCAGTCGGTGGCATCGGCGACCGAGGAGATGTCGTCGTCGGTCAACGAGATCAGCCGCCAGGTCCAGGAATCGGCCCGGATCGCCCACGAAGCAGTCGACCAGGCGCGCCAGACCAACGGCCGCGTCGAAGAGCTCGCCAAGGCGGCCTCCCGGATCGGCGATGTGGTCGAACTGATCAGCACCATTGCGGGTCAGACCAACCTCTTGGCGCTCAACGCCACCATCGAGGCGGCGCGCGCCGGTGAAGCCGGTCGCGGCTTCGCGGTGGTTGCCAGCGAGGTCAAGGCGCTGGCCGAGCAGACCGCCAAGGCCACCGGCGAGATCACGCTGCAGATCAACGGCATCCAGGCGGCGACCGACCAGTCGGTGGCGGCCATCAAGGAGATCGGCGAGACCATCGCCAAGATGTCGGAGATCTCGTCGACGATCGCCGCTGCGGTCGAGGAGCAAGGCGCGGCGACGCAGGAGATCTCCCGCAACGTCCAGCAGGCGTCGCTCGGCACCCAGCAGGTGTCGTCGAACATCACCGACGTGCAGCGCGGGGCGACCGAGACCGGCGCGGCCTCGTCCCAGGTGCTTGCGGCGGCGAAGTCGCTGTCCGGCGACTCCAACCGGCTCAAGGTCGAAGTCTCGAACTTCCTGGATTCGGTCCGCGCCGCCTAACCGTCTCCGATCCCATTGCCACGGCCGGCGCCTCCCAAGGCGCCGGCCGTTTGCATTTCGGGGTCATTAAGCCGGCCCGCCTGCCCCTACCCGTAACCGCACGAGGTCTTGGTAAAGCCGGCATTAACCAAGCCCGTTTACAGATTGGTGAGGTTCCACCGTCGCCGCCTCTCGGCGCGACGGATCAGCGCCGGGCGAGGTAAGCGAGCGATGGCCCATCCCGGAAGTCTCATCCGCCCGGCGGACAGCCGGCCGCCGATCGATCCGGCCCTGCGGCCGCAATCACCGCTGCGCGAGCTGTTCGCTCCGCTGGACCAGCTGCTCGCCTGCGGCGGCGACGCCCGGATCGACCTCGATCCAGCGACCCGCCGCAACGCCTATGGCTGCAGCCCGTCACCGGCCCCGGAGATTCCCAGTTTCTCGTCCTGCACCGCCAGCACGATCTCGCTGCGCGGCTACGACGCCGCCAGCCGCGCCCGCGACGCGCTGATGTCGTCGGCGATGCTGCATGGCCTGATCGAATGCTTCGACGACCGCGTCGAAGCGATGCGCGGCGAACTGAAAGCGCTGCTCGGGCTCGATCACACCGCCACCGAGATCGTGTTCACCTCCTCCGGCACCGACGCGCAATTGGTGGCGCTGGCGATCACCCGCGCCCTGCTTGGCGACGACCTCGTCAGCGTGATCGCGGCCTCCGATCAGACCGGTACCGGCACCGTGTTCACGGCCCGCGGCCTTCACTTCGGCGCACGCAGCGCCAATGGCGTTGTTGCAACGCGCGGCGCACCGATCGCCGGACTCGGACCGGTGCGCAGCATCGGACTACGATTGCGCGACACCGATGGTCGCATCCGCTCGCCCTCGACGCTGGACGCCGAGACGCTCGACATCGTCGAATCCGCGGTGGCGCAAGGCGCGCGGGTGATGCTCGAAGCGATGGACTGCTCCAAGCTCGGCCACACCGGCCCGAGCGACCGCTGCCTCGCCGAGATCGCCACACGCTGGCCCGGCCGGGTGCAGATCGTGATCGACGCCTGTCAGGCCCGGCTCGGCAACCGCCGCATCGCGGCGCTGCTCGACCGCGGTTTCATTGTGCTGCTGACCGGATCGAAGTACTTCGCCGGTCCCGCATTCAGCAGCGCGGTGCTGCTACCGCCGCAGCTCGCCCAAGTCGTCGGCGCGCTGCCGCGGCTGGCGCCGGGACTTGCCGACTATCTCGGCCGTAGCGATTGGCCGCAGCGCTGGCAGGCGCTCCGCGCGCAGTTTCCGGCCGAGCCGAATTTCGGCCAATGGCTGCGCTGGGAAGCTGCGCTCGAAGAGATCCGCGCTTACGTGGCGGCGCCCGCAAAGCTGCGCCGCGATGTCGTGCGCCAACTCGGCGAGGACTTCGCCAAACTGATTGCCGCCTCACCGTCGGCGCGGCTGCTGCCGCCGCAATCCCCCGCCGGGCGCGGCGATGAATTCGCTCGGCCGACGATCTTCGCTTTCACGCTGCATAGCGACGGGCATCCGCTCTCGCTGGCCGATTGCCGCGCGCTGCACCGCGCCCTCGCCGAGGGCACCGCGGGCCACGCCGCGTGCCTGCTCGGCCAGCCGGTCGGCTGGGGCGACCGCCATGACGACGCGGTGGCGGCGCTGCGGCTGTGTATCAGCGCCCGCCACATCATCGACATTCACGCCGATCCCGGCGCGCAGGGCCGCATCGTCGCGGATGCCGCAGCCGCGATGGCCACGCTCGAAGCGCTGCTGCGCCAGCCCTCTGTTTCCACCGACAACGCCGCCAAGGAACATCATGTCCACTAACCCCTCCCAGCTTGTCGCCGCCGACCGGATCGGCTTCGCCCGCCTGACCAAGCGCGCCTTCGACGGCGAGAATCTGTATCCGCTGTGGCAGGAGCTGATGAGCAAGACCGACGCCGGCACCGCGACGCCCGGCGAGCAGCTCGATCTGGCGCTGATCACGCAATTGTTCGGCCACAAGCAGGCCGGCCTGTCGGTGCAGACCGAGACGCTGAAGCAGCAGCAGCTGTTCCGCTCGCCCTGCGCCAGCAACAATCCGCGGCTGCGGGTGCTGGCGCTGGCCGCCGACATCGACATGGGCGGCAACACCCCGATCGAATTCCTGCTGCAGGATTCCGGCATCGAACTGCAGACACTGTATGTGGTCGACGGCGTGCCGCTGCCCGATCCGCTGCCGGCGCACGACGTCGCGATCGTGATCGCCTCCGACTCCGACGAATGCATGAGCGCGCTCGCGGCGATCGAAGCGCGCGTCGCCGACTGGCCAGCGCCGCTGCTCAACCCGCCGCACCTGATCCGCCATCTCGACCGCGACAAGCTGTACCGGCTGATCGGCGACATCGAAGGGCTGGAGATCCCCGACACCATCTCGGTCGGACGCGATACGCTGGTCGCCGCCGCCAACGGCTCGGCGATGCTGCCGGAGATGACCGGCGGGGTCGATTTCCCGATCATCGTCCGGCCGCGCGGCTCGCATGCCGGCTTCGGCCTCGCCCGCATCACCGACAGCGTCGCGCTGCTCGACTATCTGCGCGACCGCCAGGAGAGCGATTATTTCATCGCACGCTACGTCGATTACGCCAGCGACGACGGCCAGTTCCGCAAATATCGCGTCGTGGTGGTGGACGGCAAACCGTATGCCTGCCACATGGCGATCGCCAATCGCTGGGACATCTGGTACCTCAACGCCGGGATGGCCGAGGACGAGGTCAAGCGTCTCGAGGAAGCTGCGTTCTTCCACACCTTCGATTTCGGTTTCGCGCTGCGCCACAAGACCGCGCTCGACGGCATGATCGAGCGGATCGGGCTCGATTACTTCACCATCGACTGCGCCCAGACCCCACGCGGCGATCTGCTGGTCTTCGAAATCGACAACACCGCGGTGGTCCATGACATGGACAGCCCCGAGCTCTATCCCTACAAGCCGCCGCAGATGCACAAGATCTTCGACGCCTTCGCGTCGATGCTGGAGCGACGCGTGGCATCGCGTCTGACGAGCGTGGCGTGAGCGACGCGGACCGCGCCGGCGCGAATGCCGGCGCAACGAGCCTCGATCCTGACAATTGGGACGCGCTGCGCGCCGATGCGCATCGCATGCTCGACGACATGCTCGACTACATCGCGGGCGTGCGTGACCGTCCGGTGTGGCAACCGATCCCGCCCGCGGTGCGCGCCGGCTTCGCCGAGCCGCTGCCGCGCCAGGGCACGCCGCTGCCCGAAGTCTATCGCCGCTTCACCGACGAGATCGCGCCTTACGCCACCGGCAACGTCCACCCCGGCTTCATGGGCTGGGTGCATGGCGGCGGCACTGCGGTCGGGATGCTGGCCGAAATGCTGGCGGCGGGGCTCAACGCCAATTGCGGCGGCCGCGACCACATCGGCATCGAGGTCGAACGCCAGATCGTGCGCTGGCTGCGTGAATTGTTCGGCTTTCCGCAAACCGCCAGCGGCGTGTTCGTCACCGGCTCGTCGATGGCGAACTTCATGGCGCTGCTGGTTGCGCGCACCGCCGCGGTCGGACCGCAGGTGCGCGAGGGCGGGCTGCCGGGCGAACGGCTCACCGCCTACGCCTCCGCGGCCGCGCACGGCTGCGTCGTGCAGGCCGCCGATCTGGCCGGAATCGGCCGCGGCGCGCTGCGGCGGATTCCATTCGGCAAGGATCATCGCATCGATATCGACGCGCTGAAGCGGCGGATCGCGCAGGATCGCGCAGCCGGCTGTCAGCCGTTCCTGGTGACTGGCTCGGCCGGCACCGTTGACGTCGGCGCGATCGACGATCTCGCGGCGCTTGCAGACCTATGCCGCGACGAAGGGCTGTGGTTTCACGTCGACGGCGCCTACGGTTCACTCGGCATGCTGTCGGACGAAATCGCGCCCAAGCTGAACGGCCTGTCGGACGCGGATTCGATCGCGCTCGATTTCCACAAATGGGGCCAGGTCAACTATGACGCCGGCTTCCTGATCGTGCGCGACGGCGAGCAGCACCGGGATACGTTCGCGGCGCCGGCCGCTTACTTGCGGCGCGAGACCCGCGGCCTCGCCGGAGGCTCGCCGTGGCCGTGCGACTACGGCCCCGACCTGTCGCGTGGCTTCCGCGCGTTGAAGACATGGTTCACGCTGAAGACCTTCGGCGCCGACCGGATGGGCGCGATGATCGCCCAAACCTGCAAGGTGGCGCGCTATCTCGAAGCCCGCGTCGAACGCGAGCCGCAACTCGAGATGCTGGCGCCGGTGACGCTGAACATCGTCTGCTTCCGCTATCGCGCCGCACCGAACGTGATGGACTCGCTCAACGCCGAGATCGTCGCCGACCTGCACGAATCCGGCATCGCCGCGCCATCCTCGACCACGATCGACGGCGCTTTGGCGATCCGCGCCGCAATCGTCAACCACCGCACGACGTTTGCGGATGTCGACCGGATGGTGGATGCGGTGCTGCAATTCGGCAAGAAGCGGGCTGGGTAGTCAGCTTTCCGCGGGTGCAGCGGCACTGAGCACCCCCTCTCGTTCGTCATTCCGGGGCGCCGCGCAGCGGCGAACCCGGAATCCATAATCACCGCGCTTGCGGTGAAGAACGGCGCCTGACGCGCGGTGCTTTACGGCGTGTCCCGCGGATTCCGGACTTGCGCGCGTCGCGCGCAATCCGGAATCACGATGGAGAGGTAGAGGAGAGATTCCGGGTTCGCTCACTTCGTGAGCGCCCCGGAATGACGGAAGAGAGGTTGTTAGTTCGCCGTCCAGAACGCCGGCTTGGCGGGCTCCAGCCTTCCGCCGATGCGGACCGGGGCGATCTTGATGGCGAGGCCGGTGGCGTTGTCGGTTTCGACCGCGACGCCGCTCAACGTGGCGTCGCCATTGGCCGGTTCGAACCGGCCCTGCGGAATGCCGGTGAGGAAGCGATGCACCGGCTCGTCCTTGTGCATGCCGATCACTGAATCATAGTCGCCGGTCATGCCGGCGTCGGTCATGTAGCCGGTGCCGTTCGGCAGGATCTGATGATCGGCGGTCGGGACATGCGTATGGGTGCCGACCACGAGACTGACCCGGCCGTCGCAGAAGTGGCCCATGCCCTGCTTTTCGCTCGACGCCTCGCCGTGGAAATCGACCACGATGGCATCGGCGGCGTCGCGCAGCGGGCAGGCTTCGAGTTCGCGCGCGATTGCAGCGAACGGATCGTTCAGCGGCTCCATGAACACGCGGCCCATCGCGTTGATCACCAGTACCCGCGCGCCGCTGCGGGTGTCGACCAGCGCGGCGCCGCGGCCCGGCGTGTGGCGCGGGAAGTTGATCGGGCGGACCAGACGCGGCGCGCGCTCGATGAACACCAGCGCCTCCTTCTGATTCCAGGCGTGGTTGCCGAGCGTCACGGCGTCGGCGCCGGCATCGATGAAGTCGTTGTAGATCGCCTCGGTGATACCAAAACCGCCGGCTGCATTCTCGCCATTGACGATGGTGCAATCGAGCTGCCAGTCGCGGATCAGGCCCGGCAGATGCTCGGCGATTGCGGTGCGGCCGGATTTTCCGACCACGTCGCCGATGAACAGAATGCGCAAACTATCGACTCCGGAAAGTGAGCAGGCCTTGCTCCGTTAGCACATAATCCAGCACCACGTCGTGGGCGGCGGCCGGAACGGTGGGGATTTGCTGCATTGCGAACGCCAAGCCGATCGCCACGACCGGCCCACGCGCGCGCAAATATTCCAGCGTGCAGTCATAGTGACCGGCGCCATAGCCGATGCGATGGCCGCTGGCGTCGAACGCCGCGAGCGGGACCAGCACGATGTCGGGCGTCACCTCCGGCGCATCCGGCGACGGCTCACGAATGCCGAGCGCGCTGCGCGGCAACGCATCGCCGTCGCGCCAAGCCCTGAACACCAGGGGCGTGCCCTGCCGTGTCACCACCGGCAGCGCCAGCCGGGCCCCGCGGGCGGCGAGCGCATGCATCAACGGAAACGGATTGAGTTCGCCGCGGATCGGCGCATAGCCGGCGACAATCGCTCCGTCCGGCAGCGGCATCGGCAGCCCGCGCGCGGCGATCGCCGCGGCTGCGGCGCTGCGCTCGTCCTCGCTCAATGCCGACCGGCGCGCCAAAGCGGCGGCGCGCAGCGCGGTCTTGGCATCGCTGGGAGCGGCGGAAAGATCGGACATCGGCGGGTTATAGGCGGCCGCGGCGCAGGGATGAAGCTCGGGCGACCGTCAGTCCGGCTTGCCGCCGGACAAGATGGTTAAAGTGCGAGGCCGCGGTGACCGTTGAAGCACTCGATCCCGGAGTTCCCTACGAAAGTAGGTGGGCACCATATGACCGGGTCCACGGACCCGGCCAGGGACAGTTCCCGAAAGGATCGATAAGGCCCCGGGGATATATGGCTCCTGACGCGTCCCACAGCTTCGCCCTGCCAATGTAGCGATCATACCGGCGGTTCGCCAGCCCGCTCCGGGGAATTCGCGGCAACGATGAACCACCTGACGTGGACAACCGTTTCGGCTATCAAGAGCTGTCCCACGATCGCCACGAAGCTCGGCGACTCAAAGCGAGGACGCTCAACCCGGATCGCCATGGCCTCGAAGTCCAGCACCACCATCGCCCGCAGAGCCCGCACCCGGGCCGAAGCCGATTTTGCGACCTGGCTGATGATGGCCAAGCTCGGCAGCTTCGACACCCTGCCCGACAATGCCCAGAAGGTGCTGAACGGCTATCGCGAGCGGCTCGACCGGATGAGCGAGATCGAGTCCAAGACGATCGCTGTGCGCGAGACCTATCAGGCTTATTACAGCGACATGGGCGGCACCGGCGAAGCCCCGGAGCCCGAGCCGCGCTCGCCTCCGCCGGCCGACCGCGGCGAGGCGGTGGTCGACAACGTCGTCCGCTTCAAGAAGCCGCAGAAGCCGAAGGTGACGCGGATGGCCGATCGCGGCGCTCGTCCCGCACCATCCGGCGGCGCCCGTCGCCCGATCCCCGCGCTGCTGATCTTCGCCGCCCTGTGCGCGATTGTGGTGGCGTGGAAGTTTCTGACCAAGTAGCGCAGCCGGCAGCTCATCGCCGACGTCCCAGCTCTCGATACTTGCCCAACCGCACCACGCGCGGACCGCGGCGGAAGATGCCGCCGAGCCGGCCGAGCAGCCGAACGCTGATCACTGCCGCGTAGGAAAACACCGCCGCGAGGAACAGCACGCGCACCGCGATCTGGAACCAATTCAGGTCCTCACCCGTCATCTGCCGACACCTTCGCAAAGAAGGTCAAGGACAGGTGGACTGAAACGTTCCTCAGCCGAGCCAAGCGCGGGAGACAGCAGCGTGAACGAGAGCGTGAACGACGACGGGCGCGATCAGGCGCCGAACCAGGACAAGGCCGCGGCGAGGCCGCGCAAATCCGCCGAGAAGCGGCTGCCGCTGGTCGACAATCTGATCGACATGGTGGTGGACGGCGCGGTGGAGATCACCAAGGTCGCCGCCAAGCGTGCGGTGCGGCGGCTGGTCAGCGGTCCGGTCAAGGCCACGGTGACGAAGGCCGCGGCGCGCGCCGGCCTCGCCGAATTCACCAAGCCCTTGGCCAAGCCCTCGCCGAACAAGAACAAGACCGCCGCGAAGGCGGGAGCAAGATCGGGCGCGAAGAAGGCAACCAAGACCGCGACGAAGTCGGCCGCCAGCAAGTCTGGAGCTTCCAAGGCCAAGACGCCCAAAGCCCGCACGTCGAAGGCCAAAACGACGACGTCAAAAGCCCCGACGTCAAAGACTTCCCCATCAAAGACCGCGTCATCAAAGACTGCGAAGGCGTCGAGCGCGAAGTCCAAGACGACGAAGTCTGCGGCTTCCAAAGCAAAGACGAAGTCCGCGAAGACGGCAAAGACGAAAAAGCGGTGAGAGGCGAGAACGTCAGTTCGACGTCGTAGTGAGCGAAGCGAAGCAATCCAGCGTCTCGCGCCGCTGGATTGCTTGGTCGCGGAGATTACATGCCGCGTTCGATCGGCTGTTCGACGGCACCACCGGCTTCGGCCCAGTCTTTGAAGGCGCCGAGGTTGAACACCTTTTCGTAGCCGAGATCCTTCAGCACCTTGCCAGCCAGCGCCGAGCGGCCGCCGGAGGCACAGTACACGATCACCGGGCGATCCTTGGCGAGGTGCTTATCGTGGAACGGCGAATCCGGATCGGCGCGGAATTCCAGCATGCCGCGCGAGATGTTGACGGCACCGGCGACCTTGCCTGTGTTGCCGACTTCCGGCGCATCGCGGACGTCGATCACCAGCGCGCCCTGCTCGATCAGATGGCGTGCGTCGTCGACGCTCACCCGCGGCACCGCGGCGTTGGCGGCTTCCATCATCTGCTTCAACGTGGTCATGGCAGTCTCCTGTGGGACATGGCTCAGCGGATCAGCCAGCGCGGCGTCGCCGCCGCGTAGTCGATCCAGGCATTGCCGAAACGAATCGCGAGATGGCGCTCCTCGCGGCGAATTGCCAGCCGGTCGACCAGCACCGCCATCAACAAAGCGAGCGGCACGAACCAGCCGTTGCCGGCGGCGAGCCCGATGCCGATCAACAGCAGCGTGTTGGCGAGATAGATCGGGTTGCGGCTGAAGCGGAACGGGCCCCAGGTCACCAACCGGTCGGCGGCCCGGTGCGGCAGGATGTTGGTGCGGGCAGCCCGCATCGTCAGGATCGCCCAGCCGTCGATGGCAAAGCCGAGCCCGGCGACAAGATAGCCGGCCCACACCACGATGTCGCTGCGCGGCAAGGGCAGCGGCAGCACCATGCCGAGCCCGATGGCGATCACGGCCGCGATCGCCAGCAGCATCGGCGGCCACGGCAGTTTGTTCGGGCGGGAGCCCTCGGAACCAGTCATTGCAACTCGTCGGCGTACATTCGATCAACCGAATATATCGGTGGTCATGCCGATATACCAGCCGGCCGCTTCACGCGCCTGCTTGGCGCGGAGCTGCGGGCTCTCGTCGAGCTGCGAGGTATAAGGGTCGGACATCACGATCTTGCCGTCCTGCGGCGTGTAGCGCGCGCCGTTCTTGATCGCATCGTCGGGCGCGATGTCGCTCCAGCAATGGTTGGTGAAGCGCACCGGCATCCGGCGGTCGCCGATCAGATCGGCGCGGATGATCATCGCGGCGGTCTTGCCCTCGTTGTTGGCGGCGAAGCCGGACTTAGGAAACTCGCCGCCGGTCGCGGAATCGCCGATCACATGGATCGACGGATCGATCAGCGACGCCATCGTGCCGGCATCCACCGGGCAGAATCCGCTGGCGTCGGCGAGCCCGGCGTCGCGGCCGAGCTTGCCGGCGATCTGCGGCGGGATGACATTGACCAGCGCCGCCTTGTGGGTCTCGAAATCGGTGGTCACGGTCATCGCCTTCGGATCGACCGCCTTGATGCCGCCGTGGATGGTCGGGTCCTGCCACTCGATCATGCCGGAGTAGTGCCGCTCCCAGCCATCGATGAACAAGGTCTGCATCGCGAAGTGATCCTTGGCGTCGAGGATCACGATGCGGGCGTTCTTGACACCGCGGCTCTTCAGCGCGTGCGCCATCATCGAGGCACGTTCGTACGGCGCCGGCGGACAGCGATACGGATTGGGCGGCGCGATGATCACGATCAGCGCGCCATCGCCGAGCGCATCGAGCTGGCTCTTCAGCAATTGAAACTGCGCGCCGCCGCGATAGCCATGCGGCATCCGCTCGGCAGCGGCTTCGGAATAGCCGGGGACCGCATCCCAGCGGAAGTTGATGCCCGGCGACAGCACCAGCCGGTCGTAGCCGAGCCGCGCGCCACTGGCGGTGCGTACTTCCTTGTTGTCGCGATCGATCGCCGAGACCTGGTCGAACACCAAGCCGACGCCATGCGCGGCGACGCCTTCGTAGCCGAACGAAAGGGTGTCGAACGACTTCAACCCGCCGAGATAGAGGTTCGATGTGAACGGCGTCACGTAGCGGCGATTGGCTTCGATCAGCGTGACGTCGATCGCATCATTGCCGTGACGCAGATATTTCGCCGCCGTCGCGCCGCCCGCACCGCCGCCGACCACGACCACGCGCGGCTTGGCTTTGGCAATCACCGGACAGGCGAACATCGCCGTTGCCGCCGCGGCGGCGCGGATCACGCCACGGCGGCTGATCAGGTTCGGCTTGGACACGTCGTAGCTCCGCAAATTCAGGCGCGGGCCGACGCGCCAAAGCGCCGGCCCGCAGTGACGTCAGGAGAAGATGTCGGCGGTGATGCCGGCATACCATCCCATGTTCTCTTCCGAGGTCTGCAGCCGAATGCCGGCATCCTCCCCGGTCTTCGACACGAACCCTTCGATCTCGGCGATCTTGCCTTCCTTCGGCTCGTAGCGACCGCCGATCTTCACCGTATCGTCCTGCGCCAGCACCGACCAGCAGGTGTTGGCATAACGCGCCGGGAAGGTGCGCGATCCTGTCAACTCGCCGCGCACCGCATTGGCGACCACCTTGGCCTGGCTGTTGGCCGAGAACGCCGATTTCGGCATCGCACCGGCGATCGACGCGTCGCCCAGCACATAGATGTTGGGATCGATCGCCGACTTCATGTTGGTGGCGTCGATCGGGCAGTAGCCGGTTTCGTTGACGAGATTGGCCTCGCGCGCAATCTTGCCGGCCATCTGCGCCGGAATGACGTTGACCATGTCGGCTTTGATGGTTTCGAAATCGGTCGTCACCGTCATCGCGGCCGGATCGACGCCCTTGATGCCGCCGTGCATCTTCGGGTCCATCCACTCGACCATGCCCGGATAGTGCTTCTGCCAGCCTTCCTGGAACAGCGCCATCTTGGAGAATTTGTCCTTCGGATCGAGCACGATGATCTTGGACTTGGTGTGGCCCTTGGCCTTCAGCACTTTGGCCATCACCGAGACGCGCTCATATGGACCCGGCGGGCAGCGATACGGATTCGGCGGCGCCACCATCACGATGGTCGCGCCATCCTGCAGCGCGTCGAGCTGCTTCTTGACCAGCTTGGTCTGCGCGCCGGGCTTCCAGCCGTGCGGCATGATCTCGGCGGCGGCTTCCGAATAGCCGGGCACCGAGTCGAATTTGATATCGATGCCGGGCGCCATCACCAGCCGGTCGTACGGCACGGCAGAGCCGTCGGCGAGCCTAACCTCCTTCTTGTCGCGGTCGATCGCTGCGGCGAACTGCCGGACATGCTTCACGCCGTAGCTGCCGAGCTTATAGCCGTGGCTGATCGACTCGAACGAACGCATGTCGCCGAGATAGAGGTTTGAGTGGAAGCAGGTGACGAAAGTCTCCAGCGGCTCGATCATCGTGACCTCGACCGCGCCCTGCGAGTCCCGCGCCACATATTTCGCCACGGTGGCGCCGCCCGGCCCGCCGCCGATCACCACCACGCGCGGCTTGGCCTGTGCACGCAGCACGCCGGGCATTCCGACCGCACCCGCTGTCGCCAATAAGCCAGCCGAAAACTGGCGCCGATTGATCCTCATCTCGTCCCCTCCAATTATGTTGATCGACTACCGGATGTCTCCACTCCGGTCCGCGGTGCGCTCGATTTGTTGTTTTTCGATGCTGCCGAAGTAGCTCGCGAGCGCCGCGATCTCTTCGTCGTTGAACTTGGCGGCGATCGCCCGCATCACCGGATTGTCGCGGACCTTGTCGCGATATTCGGTGAGCGCGGCGATCAGCTCGGGCTCGTCGCGGCCGACGATCGACGGGATGCCGTCGAACCGGCCGCTGATCTGATGGCAGGTGACGCATTCGCTCGACAGATATTCGCCGAGCTCGCGGTCGCCGCCGGCCAGCGCCGGCCCCGCAAGCACGCAGACGAGCAGCATCGCCGCGGCGCTGAGCCGCGCCCGCAACGCGACGCGCATCTGCAGCGCCGGCGAGCGGGCGCAATCCGAACAATCGAAATATCGGCCGAGCACGGCCATCGTCATCCTCCCGAGACAAAGTCGTAGTGGCGTGCCGGCTTAGTTGCCGGTCTGTTTCGCCGAAAGAGCCGGCTCGATCGCCGGGGCCGCGTCCGCTTTGGCCGCCGCTTTCGCATCGAGCAGCGTATGCGTCGCCAGCGCGCCGAGCCACATCGAAGCCAGCGCCAGCCACGCGGTCACCGCAAAAATCGAACCGCCGGTGACACCGGCGCCGACCGCGCAGCCGCCGGCCAGCATGCCGCCGAATCCCATCAGGAAGGCCCCAGCCGCGTAGCGACCCATGCTGAGCCCGTCGTGGAAGCCCTGCAGCTTCCAGTCGCGCCCAATCAAGGCGGCGAGCAGCGAGCCTGCGAACACGCCCGGCACCAGCCCGATGTCGAAGCCGAGCGGCACCGAGGGCGAGTTGATCAGCCCCATCAGCGTATCGGCCGAGGGCCCCGTGAAGCTGACGCTTTTGATCTGGGTCGGCGCGAACGAATGCTGCGCCAGAATGTAGGTGACCAGCCAGCCGCCGGTGACCGCGAGGCCGACGCCGATCGCGGCGATGCCGGTGATGATGCCGATCCGGTTGCGCCAGCCGAGCCACAGCGCCCAAACCAAGACGGCAAAGCCGAAGGCGGCGCCGATCACCGGACCGGCATGGACCACAGTGAGCAGGTTGCGCGACGCGCCGCCCGGCAGCGTCCACAACGACGTGAGGAACTCGCGCACCGGCGACAGCACGCCGCGCAGCGACGCCTGCGCCACGATGGTGAGAATCAGACCAGTGACCAGCGCGCGCAAGTTCCCGGTGCCGGACAGCACCAACAGCCGGCTGGCGCAGCCGCGCGACAGGATCATGCCGGCGCCGAACATCAGCCCGCCGATGATCGCGCCCGACAGGCTGCCGGTGGCAGCGAGCTGCCGCGCTTCGGATACATCGAGCACGCCGGAGGTGATTGCGACTTGCGTCGCGGCAACCGCGGCCGAGAACGTCAGCAGCCACACCGCGAGCTTGGGACCGAACGAGCTTTCGGAAAACTCGATCACCGCCGAGCGCAGGCAGAATTTGCTGCGTTCGGCGGTCGCGCCGAACACCAGCCCCACCAGCAGACCGCCCGCGGTCAGCAGCGTGGTTTCGCCGAAGCGTTCGATGAGAAGGTCGAGATCCAAAAGAAGCGTTCCTCGTCTTTGCGGCACGCTCGACTGCAACCCGTCGTCGGTCGTCTTCGGTCTTCCAAACAGCGGCCGCGGAACAACAGATTGTCCTCCGCACGCGCCGATCGACATTGATCTGGCGCAACCGAACTAATCAACCAGCCGAACGCTGGTGCAATTACTTGGCGCGCGCCGCGCTGGAACCGCGGCGTACGCCATCACGTATCAGTCCACTTTCGGCCCGGCTTTTTCGTCGGGCGTGACGTCGACTGCGATCGCGCGGCCGATCACCTTCGGGGCAGGCCCACAATCCTTCATGCACGGATTCTTGTTCCAGAACGCCTTCTCGGCCGTATCGCGATCGTCTTCGTAGAAACCATCCGCGTTGGGCATCTTCACCTTGGCGAGATTGGTCTGGTTCAGCTCGAAGTCCTGATCCTTGATGACGTCGTTCATGTTGAGGATGTACGCCGTCAGCGCGTAGATCTCGTCGTTGCTCAGCGAGCGCGCGTTTCCAAACGGCATCGCGTGGCGGACGTAGTCGTACACCGTGGTGGCGTCCGGCCAGTACGAGCCGATGGTCTTATCGGGACGATCCGCCTTCAGTGTGCCGTGGCCGCCGGACAGCACCGGATAGCGGCCGACGCCTTCGCCGAATTCGCCGTGGCAGGTCGAGCACTTCTCCTGAAACAGCGCATCGCCTTCCTTGGCGGTGCCGCGGCCCGGCGGCAGCCCCTGACCATCAGGACGGACATCGATGTCCCAGGCCGCGATCTCTTCCGGCAGCGCCGGACGGCCCAGACCGAGCTTCACCGGTGCGGGCGGCGCAGCCGGCACGGCGGCCTGCGCCGATGCTTTGGCTTCCTTCACCGCGTCCTTGGCCTTGTGACCCGGCTTGGGTTCGGCGCCGGCCTGCGCCAGCGGCAGCGCCATCGCGGCAACGACGGCGAACCCAGCGAGAGCCTTAAGCGATTTCGACATTTTCGGTCACTCCGTCGGGATGCACGAGCCAGGTCTGGATGCCGTTGTTGTGGTACACGGAGTTGACGCCACGGACCTTGCGCAGCTCCGCCTTGGTCGGCTGCACATAGCCGGTCTCGTCGATCGCGCGCGATTGCAGCATCAGCTCTTCGCCGTTCCAGTCGAAGTCGACATAGAACCGCACGATCGATTTGTTCAGCACCGGGCCGTCGATCCGCGCTTCGTACCAGTTGCGTCCGCCATCCATCGAGACGTCGACGCGCTTGACGGTGCCGCGGCCCGACCAGGCGATGCCGGTCAGCACGTTGCGCCCCTTGAATTTGAGCGGCATCTGCGGCGACGGGCTGGTGATCACGCTCTTGGCGTCCATCACGAAGGTATGCTTGCGCGCACGGCCGTCCGGCATCAGGTCGGTGTACTTCGATGTCTCTTCGCGGGTCTGCCACGGCATGTCGCCGACTTCGATCCGGCGCAGCCACTTCACCCACAGATTGCCCTGCCAGCCGGGGATCACCGCGCGCAGCGGATAGCCGTTTTCCGGACGCAGCGCTTCGCCGTTCATCGCATAGGCGATCATCACGTCGTCGAGCGCCTTCTCCAGCGGCAGCGACCGATCCATTCCGGCGGAGTCGGCGCCTTCGAGCAGCAGCCATTTGGCGTTCGACTTCACGCCGGCCTGATCGAGCAGCGTCTTCAGCGTGACGCCGGTGTACATCACGTTGTGGATCATGCCGTGGGTGAACTGGCAGCCGTTGAGCTGCGCGCCGCGCCACTCCATGCCGGAGTTCGCCGCACACTCCAGGAAGTAGATCTTGTTGACGCGCGGCATCCGCTTGATGTCGTCCATGGTGAACACCAGCGGGGTGTCGACCAGGCCGTGAATCATCAGACGGTGCTGCGCCGGATCGATCTCGGCGACGCCGCCGTGATGCCGTTCGAAGCACAGGCCTGACGGCGTGATGATGCCGTCGAGCGCATGCAGCGGTGTGAAGTTGACCGAGGACTCCGGCGACGCGGTGAGCCACGACACGTCGCGGCGGATCACGTCCTTCTCGAATTTCGACGGTACGCCGTAGGGACGCTTGTCGACGCCGTCGCCGAGATAGCGATTCCAATCCTGGATTTCGGTGATCGCGGGATCGGGCTTGGCTACCTCACCGGCTTTGGCCGCAAGCGACGGCAGCATCGACCCAGCACCGGCGAGACCGGCCGCACCAAGCCCCGCCGCGCCGAGAAATCGGCGGCGGTTGAGGACGTCGGATGTGGGCTTTTCACTCATGCCGCTAGCCTCTTTCTCATTGCGATACGTGAATGTATGGAACGCACCGGTCCGCACTTCCGGCGCGGATCAGGCGCCGGAGACTTTGACCGCGCTGTTGGGTTCGATCTTTACCGGGCCGGCGCTGGCGACGTGCTTCTCCAGCACCTCCCAGATCGGCGGACCTTCGGTGCCCTGGTTGACGCTGGCCCAGCCGGACACCGTGTACTTCTTCGACGCCTCGATCGGCTTGCCGGTCGCCAGATGCGTCATGTTGGAGATGCGCGAGCCCATCTCCTTGGAGACGTCGATCGCGTAGCCCATGCCGCCGGTGCGCACCATGTCGCCACCGCCCTGATAGTACGGGTCAGGATGGAAGATGTTGTCGGCGATGTCTTCGAGCACGTTCTTGAGTTGCTCGCCGGTCATCTCGGTGCGGTAGCAGTTCGGATAGGTAATCGCGGTGGCGTTGGTGATCGCCTCCCAGGTGATGCTCTGTTCCGGAAGCAGCGTGCCGCCCCAGCGGAAGCCGGGCGACAGCGCGATCTCGGTGTCGCGCTGCTTCAGCATCGCGTCGCAGATCAGATCGTCGAAGGTGCCGTTGAAATTGCCGCGGCGATACAACAGCGAGTCGGTCTTGCCGACGACGCGGGCGAGATCCTTGGCGTAAGGCTCGCGCAACTTCTCGACCAGCTTGGCCATCTCCGGGTCCGGCGCGATCGCGTCGGCAAACACCGGCATCAGCTTGAAGCGGATGTCCGCGACCTTGCCGCCGTCGACCTTGATGTCCAGCCGCGACACGAACTTGCCGTGCGAGCCCGACGCCACCAGCACGGTGTCGCCGACCTTGATCACGCCGGGCATCGCGTCGTGGGTGTGGCCGGTGAGGATGACGTCGAGGCCCTTCACCCGGCCGGCAAGCTTGCGGTCGACATCGAAGCCGTTGTGCGACAGCAGCACCACGACCGCGGCGCCTTCGGCGCGCGCATCGTCGACCTGCTTCTGCATGTCCTCCTCGCGGATGCCGAACTCCCAGTTCGGAAACATCCAGCGCGGATTGGCGACGGCGGTGCGCGGCAACGCCTGGCCGATCACCGCGATCTTGACGCCGCCGCGCTCGAACATCTTGCGCGCCTCGAACACCGGCTCCTGCCATTCGATGTCGCGGACGTTCTGCGCCAGGAAAGCGAACGGCGCCTTCTCGGCGATTTCCTTGACGCGGTCGGCGCCGTAGGTGAATTCCCAATGGCCGGTCATCGCATCGACCTTGAGGCCGGCGAGCGCGTCGATCATGTCCTGGCCGTTGCTCTTCAGCGAGCTCCAGCTGCCCTGCAGCGCATCGCCGCCGTCGAGCAGCAACACCTTGTCGGCGCCGCGCTCGGCGCGGATCGCCTTGACCAGCGTGGCGATGCGGTCGAAGCCGCCCATCTTGCCGTAGTTGCGGGCAAGCGCGGTGAAGTCGTCCGCGGTCAGCGCGAACGCATCCGGCGACCCGGTGGCGATATGGAAGTACTTGCGGAATTCCTCGTCGGTGAGATGCGGCGGCTTGCCCTTGACCTCGCCGACGCCGAGATTGACCGAGGGCTCACGGAAATGCAGCGGCACGAGCTGAGCGTGCGTGTCGGTGATGTGCAGCAGCGTCACCGTGCCGAGCGGATCGAATTTGAAGATGTCGCCCTGGGTCAGCCGCTGCTGAGCCGCCACCCGTCCGATCGGCCCAAGGCCGCCGGCGATTGTCAGTGCCGATACGGCGGCCGTCGCCTGCAGGAATTCCCGCCTCGAGATCATCGTTTCATCCCTTGCTTCGCGCCGTGTTCGGCACCGCCACCGTGACAGGCGGCCGCTGATTCAGCCGCAGATCCTCGTTCCGAGAGCCGATCCGGCTCCCGGTGGTCTGCGACGGATAGTTAGGTCGTGACGTTGGTCGCGATCAGGCGACGGTCAGCTTGTGCTTGGACTCGTACACCGAGCCGTCATCGTCCTTCCACAGGAAGGCAAACTCGCCGCTCTCCGACGCCTTGTAGAAGAACGATTGATACGGGTTGGCGGAGATCGCCGGATTCCACTCGGCCTCGAACACCATCTTGCCGTTGAACTGGGCCGTGAAGGTGTTGATGATCTTGCGCGGCACGATCTTGCCGGACGCGTCCTTGCGCTGACCGGATTCCATTTCGTGCGAGATCAGCGTCTTGATTTCGATCAGTTCGCCCGGCTTGGCCTGGGTCGGAACGCGGACGCGCGGAGTCGGTTTGACGGACATTGAAATTTCCTCGCCTGGATTGTTGCCGTTGCCGGATTAGCCGCCGCAGCCGCCGATGGTGACCTTCACACTCGACTTGGTCGAGTACAGCTTGCCGTCCGACATCTCCGCGATGCAGATGATGTTCTGGGTCTGCGCCAGCCGCATCCGGGTCGAGGCCGAAGCCTTGCCGCACGCCGGAGTGAACTTGTAGCTGACAATGCCGGGCAGCGGATTGCCATCGGCGAACACGTGGACGGCCTTGACGTAGTCCGCATCGGTCATCGGGCTTTCGACGTCGACGGCGATCGGCACGACCAGGCCGTTCTCGGCGATCTCCGGCACGTCGAGCTTGATCTTGCCGCTGTCGAACTTCTTATCGCCGTACAGCTTCTTGATCTCGGCATCGACCATCGCCGCATCGGCGAAGGACATCCGCGGCGCCAGGAGCGCGGCAAGGCCGGCGATGCCCGCCAGCGCCAACGCCTCGCGACGGCTCGTCTCGGTCTTCATGAACACCATTGGGCATCCTCCATCAGGGAGTCTTTCGCGTCCCTTGCCATACTAACGCTTGACGATTGCAAGCGCGATCGGTCATGATCCGCAAACATCATTATATTGTTTTTCTTGAATGTAAAGATGCCAGGCAGCGCGCCGAGGTATCGTCGGCCGCAACTCACAAGACGGTCGCCGAGGAGGGAGGACACATGAGACCCATCACCGCTCTATCGGCGGTGATCGCTGTTGTGCTTTGCACAATGCCGATCGTCGCAAAGGCGCAGGACGCCAGCGAGAAGGAAATCGAGCGCTATCGCGAGATGATTTCCGACCCGATGTCCAATCCCGGATTCCTTGCGGTCGATCGTGGCGAACAATTGTGGGCGGAGAAGCGCGGCACCAAGAATGTCTCGCTCGAAAGCTGCGATCTCGGTCTCGGCGCCGGCAAGCTCGAAGGCGCGTTCGCGCAGCTGCCGCGCTACTTCAAGGATGCCGACCGGGTGATGGATCTGGAGCAGCGCCTGCTGTGGTGCATGCAGAACCTCCAGGGACTCGACACCAAGGACGTGGTCGCGCGCCGCTTCTCAGGTCCGGGCAAACCTTCCGACATGGAAGACTTAGTGGCGTTCATCGCCAACAAATCCAGCGGCATGAAGATCGAGCCGCAGCTCAGCCATCCTAAAGAGCAGGAAATGGCCGCTGTCGGCGAAGAGCTGTTCCACCGCCGCGGCGGCGTGATGGATTTCTCCTGCTCGACCTGCCACGGCGCCGAAGGCAAGCGCATCCGCCTGCAGGCCCTGCCCTACCTCGCCGGACCCGGCAAGGACGCGCAAGTAACGATGGCGAGCTGGCCGACCTACCGCGTGTCGCAGAGCGCGCTGCGCACATTCCAGCACCGGCTGTGGGACTGTTATCGCCAGCAGCGCTGGCCGGCGCCGGAATACGGCTCCGACGGCATCACCGCGCTGACGCTGTATCTCAACAAGATCGCGGCGGGCGGCGAACTCGCCGTGCCGTCGATCAAGCGCTGAGGGAGGCGACGCCATGACGAAGTTGCACGTTTCGATGCTGGCGCTCGCCCTCGGCGGCGCGCTGAGCTGCGCCGCCCCGATCGCGAGCCACGCCGCCGATCAGCCAGTCGCCAAGCCGTCCGGCGCGATGAGCAAGGCCGCCGACAAGACAGTCGAGGCGACGAAGCCCGGCCCCTCGCCGGCGCCCGCCAAGACCGCGACCGTCGCCGCGAAGGTCTCGCCCGAAACCGTCGACGGTTACATCAAGGCGACGTTCGGCAAGGCGCCGGAAGACTGGCAGCAGCGCATCGTCCCCGACGAGACGATGCAGGCTTGCAACAAGTATCGCAACGACGTGCCGCACGAGGTCGGCGATGCGATCATGAAGCGCGAGATCACCAAGGTGGTGTATCCGGCCGATGGCAAATTCCTCGGCAATTGGAAGGAAGGCGCCAAGATCGCCAATAACGGCCAAGGCGGCCAGTTCTCCGACAAGCCGGAAACAGTGCATGGCGGCAATTGCTACGCCTGCCATCAGATGGCGAAGTCGGAAGTGTCGTTCGGCACGCTCGGCCCGAGCCTGACCCACTACGGCAAGGACCGCAACTACACCGAAGCCGAGATCAAGCAGGCCTACACCAAGATCTACAATTCGCAGGCAGTGGTGCCGTGCTCGAACATGCCGCGGTTCGGCACCAACGGCTTCCTCACCGAACAGCAGATCAAGGACGTGATGGCATTCCTGTTCGATCCGGAATCGCCGGTGAACAAGGAATAGGACCACCAATAATTGCGTCATTGCGAGCGAAGCGAAGCAATCGAGCTCTTTATCGACACGGATTGCTTCGTCGCGGAGCTTGTGCCCGGACGACGCGAAGCGTCGATCCGGGATGCTTTTCGCAATGACGACGAACCAGACACATTCCTCATCGAAGATGGAGCATTCTGATGCTCAGTAGGATCGGATTAGTCGTGGTCGGCCTCACGCTGTTGGCCACACCAGCCCGCGCCGACGACGCGCTGGTGACCAGCAAGTCGCTCAGCCCGGAATTGGCGCTGGACGCGGCAAAAGCCGCGCTCGGCGAATGCCGCAAGCAGGGCTTTCAGGTCGCGGTGGCGGTCGTCGATCGCAGCGGCCTGCCGCAGGTGATGCTGCGCGACCGCTTCGCTGGCGCTCACACCCCAAGCACTGCGACCGGTAAAGCCTGGACTGCGGTGTCATTCAAAACCGGCACTGGCGAACTCGCCAACATGACCAAGCCGGGCATGCCGCAATCAGGTTTGCGCGACCTGCCCGGCGTCGTCGTGCTCGGCGGCGGACTGATCGTCGAAGCCGCCGGTTCACTGGTCGCCGGCATCGGCGTCTCCGGCGCTCCCGGCGGCGAAGCGGACGAAGCCTGCGCCAAAGCCGGCATCGAAGCGATCAAAGATAAGCTGGATTTCTGACGCCCGAGTCATTCCGGGGCGCAGGCGAAGCCTGCGAACCCGGAATCCCGAGTTGGTAGCGACGGCCGGGTGTCCCACAGCTCCAGATTCCGGGTTCGCTCGCTGAGCGCGAGCGCCCCGGAATGACATTGATACTAAGTGTTTCTTACACTGGCCGTTTCAGCCAGTCGGTGAACGGCATCGACTGATAGCCGTTCTCGCGGACGTATTTGAACATCGCCAGGAATTCCGGCGGCTCGAACAGGCCGGGCATGCGGGCGACTTCGCGGTCCTGCGGCTTCTTGGCGGCGAGGCCATCGGCGCTGTCGGGGAAGAACTGCAGCGACGGGGTGAAGCGAATGCCGTAGGCCTGGGCGAACGCCTTCTCGCTCAGTTTGCTGCCGCCAAAATCGGTGACTTCGCGGGCGCCGATATGATTGAGATGCACGATCTCGAAATTATCGCGGATGTAGCTCTCGATCGCCGGATCGCGCATATGCACGTCGTGCAGCTTCTTGCAGTAAGGGCAGCCCTTGAGCCCCCATAGAATCGCGAAGCGCTTGCCCTTGGCGGTGGCGCCTTCGAGATCTTCCTTCAGATCGAGGAAGCTCTGCAGGTACCAGTCGAGCTGATACAGCCCGTCGTCGCCCAGCACCGGCTCCGCCGCCATTGCCGGCGCAGGACGCAGCGACAGCGCACCGAGCGCGCCAAATCCCAGCGTGGCAATGGCGCCGCGGCGCGAGACTCCAGTCTTCGTCATCACCGTCCTCCCTGTTGCCGAGCGCCGTCAGCCGATCTCGCCAAAGGCGGGAAACGTCTGCAGCAGCCACCCGGAAATCTTCGGCATCGCGCCGGTGAGAAACAGAACGCCGGTCAGCACCAATGCGCCGCCCATCACTTTCTCGACCGTCGCCATCTGCGCGCGCAGCCGCGCCATCAGCCGGATGAACGCGCCGGAGAACAGCGACGCCAGCAGGAACGGCAGCCCGATCCCGAGCGAATACGCGCCGAGCAGCACCGCACCGTGCGCCGCCGAGCCCTCGACGCCGGCCACCAGCAGGATCGTCGCCAGCACCGGCCCGACGCACGGCGTCCAGCCGAACGCAAAGGCAAGGCCGACCACATAGGCACCGAGGAAGCCGACGCCGCGGCTGACGTTGTGAAACCGGGCCTCGCGATACAACAGGCCGATCCGGAACAGCCCAAGGAAATGCAGCCCGAGCACAATGATGATGATCCCGGCCACGATGCCGAGCGCTTCGAAATGGTCGGTCACCGCCTTGCCGATCGCCGAGGCGGATGCCCCGAGCGCGACGAACACGGTGGAAAAGCCAAGCACGAACGCCAGCGAAGCGCCGACTACGCGCCCGTCGATCGCCTTGGACGGCTGATCGGCACCGCGGGTCAGCTGATCGAGGCTGACGCCGGCCAGAAAGCAAAGATAAGGCGGCACCAGCGGCAACACGCAGGGCGACAGGAACGACAACACCCCGGCCCCGAAGGCGCCGACCAGCGAGATATTCGAAACCACCGCGCTTCCGCCCCTAGTTTATACATGCGAATTCGTCTATATGTATCATAGAATGACCCGGAAGATGCTGAAATCGACTCTCATCGGCGCGATTCTGTTGGGTGCGGCGCAGCTATCAGCTGTGGCGGCGCACGCGGCCGAGTTGGTGATGTTCGAGCGCGACGGCTGCGTCTGGTGCGCGCGCTGGGATCGCGATGTCGGCCCGATCTATCCCAAGACCGATGAGGCCAAGCTGCTGCCGCTGCGCCGCATCAACATCGACCACGACAAAGATCCTGGCCTCGGACTTGCAAGTCCGGTGCGGTTTACGCCAACTTTCGTGGTCATCGACCAGGGCCGCGAAGTCGGGCGTATCACCGGCTATATCAACGACGACGCGTTCTGGGGTCTGCTCGGCGCGCTTGCCACCAAGATCGCGCCGCCGCGCAGTCACATCTGATCGTATCGCAACGCCAACGGAGACGTTAGCTGATCGCCATGCCCCCGATCCTCGAACCCGATATCGAGACCGAACTGCGCGACGGCGCGGAGTACTCGCCCGAGCTCGACATGCTGATGCGCCGGGCGCGCAAGGCGAGCAACTTCCTCAAGGCGGTGTCGCACGAGAACCGGCTGTTGCTGCTGTGCCTGCTCGCCGAGCGCGAACGCTCGGTCAGCGAGCTGGAGAACATCCTGTCGCTGCGGCAGTCGGCGGTCTCGCAGCAGCTTGCACGGCTGCGCTACGACGGCATGGTCGACACCCGGCGGGATGGTAAGACCATTTACTACAGCCTGGCCAATGATGACGTCCGTCGCGTGATCTCGGTGATCTATGATATCTTCTGCTCGTCCGCTCGGGACGGCCAGAAGTAAGCCATCCCTCGCGGCACGCTAACAATAAGCCGACGCAAGCGCGCATCGTACGCCTGAGCGCAAACGAGGGAACCCCATGCAGGATGCATCCGCCTGGATGCTCGCACTGGCCGGCTTGTGCGTCGGCGTCGTCGCCGGTTTTTTCGTGCGGTTGGCGCGGCTGTGCTCGTTCGGGGCGGTCGAAGACGCGCTGATGGGCGGTGATACGCGCCGGCTGCGCATCTTCGGTCTGGCGCTCGGCATCGCGCTGCTCGGTACCCAGGCACTGGTGATCGCCGGCCAGCTCGATCCCGGCCAATCCAACTATACCGCCCCAGCGCTGCCGCTGATTTCGATCGCGATCGGCAGCGTGCTGTTCGGCATCGGCATGGCGTTCGTCGGCACCTGCGGCTTCGGTTCGCTGGTGCGGCTCGGCGGCGGCGATCTGCGCAGCTTCGTGGTGATCCTGGTGCTCGGCGGCGCCGCCTATGCGACGCTGCGCGGGATGTTCTCCGGCTTCCGCATCACGGTGCTGGAGCGTTTTGCGATCACGATGCCGGAGGGCGTCAACACCGATCTGGCGGCGCTCACTCAGCATCTCTCTGGAATGGATCTGCGCGCGGTGATCGCCGCGCTGGGCGGCGGCCTGCTGTGCCTGATCGCGCTGGGCGACAAGCGGCTGCGCCGAACGCCGCGGCTGCTGGCAGCCGGCGTCGCGCTCGGCGTGCTGACGGTGGTCGGCTGGCTCGCCACCACCAAGCTCGCCGATCCGTTCGCCGGGCCGGTGCATCCGCAAAGCCTGACCTTCGTCTCGACGGTCGGCAAAGCAGTGTATGCCGGGCTGCTCAACGTCGCCAACTTCGCCGACTTCGGCGTCGGCACCGTGTTCGGCGTGGTCGCAGGTGCGTTTCTTGCTGCCTGGCACACCGACGAGCTGCGCTGGGAAGCATTCGACGACGACCACGAAATGCGCCGTCACGTCGCTGGCGCTGCACTGATGGGATTCGGCGGCATCCTGACCGGCGGCTGCACCATCGGCCAGGGCATCACCGCCGGCTCGGTGATGGCGCTGTCGTGGCCGATCGCCATCGCCGGCATGATGCTCGGCGCCCGCATCGGCATCGCGGTGCTGGTTGACGGCTCACCGCGCGAGCTGATCCGCCGCCGCTTCGATGCCTGGCGCGAATTGCTGCGGCGACGCCGGACGCCGGACTTTACGGCCGCAAATAAGCCCAGCCGTCGTCCTGCAGCTCCATCAGACGCACCGCACCCGACGGCACCGCACTCGCTTGCGGAATGAGGCTGACGGCGTGGCCCTCATGCTTTTCCATGCCGGTCTTGGTGTTCTCGCAGGCCGCGAACTTGATGGCTGATGGAAACGCGCCGTCGGCGATCTGCTTGATCCGGTCCTTCACAGGCGATGAATCGGCGCGCAGCATGTGCAGGCCGGGCCCGAAGGTGACGACCTCGACCTGAACGTCCTCGTTCTTGGCCTTGTAGTATTCGATGATGTTGGCGGCGTTGTTCAGCGCCAGGTTCATCACCGCGGGATCGTTCTGATCGACCTGGATCGCGACCCGATGCGACTTGGCATCGGCCGCAAAGCCAGGGGCCGCAGCGGCAATCAGCAGCGCCGCCGCAGCGGCAGCCTTGAACAACGACTTCATCGTACTCCTCCCGGAAGGTTTGTTTGACGCGCACGCTAACCGCACCCGCTGCCGAAGTCATCTGCGAGCGAGCGGTGCCGGGGCATCACGTTGCCGTCAGGTCAGATGAGAGAACTCGGGTTGGTCATTCCGGGGCGCGAGCGCGGCTCGCGAACCCGGAATCTCTTTGAAGCAATCTCGGGATTCCGGGTTCGCGCGTTGTCGCGCGCGCCCCGGAATGACTGCTTTTAGCTCTCACCGCGTCGCCAGCGCAGCGACCGGCGCGAAGCGGCGGATGCCGAGCGCGGCGCCGCCGACGATGCCGGCGACCGCGATGAACGACGGCAGCGCCAGCGTCGACAGGCCGGTGAGGCCCTGCCCGACCGAGCAGCCATAGGCCATCGCACCGCCGGCGCCCATCAGCGCGGCGCCCAGCGTCGAGCGCAGCATGTGCGGCGCCGAGGTGAAGCCCTCCAGTGCGAACCGGCCGGTGAGTAGCGCAGTCGTGGCGCTGCCGGCGAACACGCCGACCGCCAGTGCAACGCCGAAGCTCAGCGTCAGGCCGGTCGAGAACATCGCGTATTGCAGCGTATCGGCCAGCGGCGCGACAAAGCTCAACGAGGTCGCCGGGATCGGGTTGAACTCGTCGGCACCGAAGTAACCGGTGGCAAGCCAGCCGGCGACGACCAACAGACCGATCAATGCACCCGCGGTGATCTGGCCGGTGGCGCGACGGAACGAGCGGTCGGAGAATGCGAACACCAGCAGCGCACCGGCCGCGATCAGCACCGCAGCGATCTGGGCGAAGGCCTCACCGACGCCCAGCGCGCCGATCAGCGACGGCACCGAGACGTGCGGCGGCGATACCTGAGTCCACTGCAGGAAAGCGAGCCGCGCCGGTGCGATCAGGCCCTTCAGGGTGATCTGCGCAGCGACCGCGATGATCCCGACCACCAGCAGCGAGCGAAGATTGCCCTTGCCGAGCAGCACCAGCGCGCGCGACGCGCAGCCGTTCGCCAGCACCATGCCGAGGCCGAACATCAGGCCGCCGAGAAAGATCAGCGGGGCGGAGAACGACGGCTGCAGATACAGCGACTTGCCGATATCGACATAGCCGAGGCCGGAGATCAGTTGCGTGCCGACGATCGCGACCGCCAGCGCCACCGCGTAGCTGCGCAGCTTGCGGCCGTCGTCCTTGGTCCAGTAATCGCGCAGGCCGCTCATCAGGCAGAAGCCGCTCAGCAGCCCCGCGACGCCAAATGCGGCGCCGATGGCAAACCCCAACACGATCACCAATTCGGGCATCTGCATCGACCGATCCTCCAGCCGGCTCGCCAATTGGCGCGCCTTTCGAGGCTGGATGTACGCATCGCCCGGATACCGGTAAATACGGCCTGAAAATTAAGCAGGAAGTTGCCGGGGCCTTTCGGGGTGGAGAGAATCATGCTCTCCGGAAGGCGCGAAAGGCGAAATTATTCTCCGGGTTCCGGTGCGGAACCTGCGGCCTGCCCGCCTACAGCGTCCCGACAGCAGGCGCGGGCACGATCCGCCAGCGCAGACCGCGACCGCCGAATTCGTCGCCGATCGTGTCGAGCAGACCGCGCAGTTCGGCGTCGTCGGCGGTGACGACGATCTCGACCGACAGCGTGTGACCGCGGACCTGTTCGACCACGCTGTCGTAGTCGACGTCGCGGCCATAACCTTCGACCTCCCGCGCTGTGAAGCCGACGCGCGCGGTCGGCTCGTGTGACAGCATCGCGGCGATCACGTCGTCCTTCAGCGCTACCGGCACCAGCAGGGTCAGCACCATCGCACTCATGGCTGGGCCTCCGACGGTTTCGGCGGAATCCCGAAGCGGCGATACAGCACCGGCAGGATCACCAGCGTCAGTAGCGTCGAGGTGACGAGACCGCCGATCACCACCACCGCCAGCGGCCGCTGCACGTCTGCGCCCGGACCGGTGGCGTAGAGCAGCGGCACCAGGCCGAACCCGGTGATACTCGCGGTGAGCAGGATCGGCCGCAGCCGCCGCTGGGCACCGAGTTCGACGATCTGATCCGGCGGCAGGCCCTGGCTGCGCAGCATGTTGAAATACGACACCAGCACCAGACCGTTCAGCACCGCGATGCCGAGCAGCGCGATGAAGCCGACCGAGGCCGGCACCGACAGATATTCGCCGGTGATCAGTAGGCTAAACACGCCACCGATCAGCGCAAACGGGATGTTGATGAACACCAGCAACGACTGCCGCAGCGACGAGAAGGTGACGAACAGCAACAGGAACACCAGAGCCAGCGCGATCGGCACCACGACGCCGAGCCGAGCCGCGGCGCGCTGCTGGTTCTCGAACTGGCCGCCCCAGACAATGCTGTAGCCTTCCGGCAGCTTGACCTTGGCGGCGACCGCCGCCTTGGCCTCGTCGACGAAGCCGACCAGGTCGCGGCCCGAGACGTTGCTCATCACCAGCGCCAGCCGCTTGCCGTTCTCGCGGTCGATCTTCACCGGCCCGTCGATCCGCTCCAGCTTGGCGACATTGGCGAGCGGCACCGACTTGCCGTCGGCGAGTACCAAATTGATGCCGGCAAGCCGCGCCGGCGACTCGCGTAGCGACTCGGTACCGCGGATCAGCACCGGCGTACGGCGACCTTCTTCGACCACGATTCCGGCCTGACGGCCTTCGATCTGGGTGCGCAGCGCCTCGGTGAGCGCATCGACGTCGAGCCCGAGCCGGCCGGCCTGCAGCCGGTCGATGCCCACATTGTAGTACTCGAAGCCTTCGTTGAGCGTAGTGCGGACGTCTTCGGCGCCCTTCAGCGTCTTCAGCGTCGCGGTGATCTGTTCGGCCAGCCTGTTGAGCGTCGGGATGTCGGTGCCGAAGATCTTCGCCACCACATCGCCGCGGGCGCCGATGATCATCTCCTGCACCCGCATCTCGATCGGCTGGGTGAACGAGAAGCCGATGCCCGGGAACCCGGCGAGCGCCTTGCGCAGCTCGCCCATCAGCCAGTCTTTGTCGTGCGGCCGGCGCCACTCCGCCTCGGGCTTGAGAATGATGTAGGTGTCGGTCTGATTGAGGCCCATCGGGTCGAGGCCGAGTTCATCGGAGCCGACGCGAGCCACGATGCTCCTGACCTCCGGCACCGCGCCCATCACCGCCTGCTGGATCCTGAGATCCAGATTGACGCTCTCCTCCAGCCCGATCGACGGCAGCTTCTCGACGCTGATAATCGGCGTGCCTTCTTCCATCGTCGGCATGAAGATCTTGCCGAGCTGCGCATAGGCGAACACGGTGGCGACCAGCGCCAGCGCCGACACGGCCAGCACCGCCTTCTCGTGATTCAGCGCGAACCGCAGCACCGGCGTGTAGCCGGCGCTGATCTTACGCACCAGCCAGGTGTCGCCGTGGCCGGCCGTCTTTAAGAGCAGCGACGCCAGCACCGGGATCACGGTCAGCGCCAACAGCAGCGACGAGCCGAGCGCGAACACGATCGCCAGCGCCACCGGGATGAACAACTTGCCTTCCAGCCCCTGCAGCGTCAGCAGCGGCAGGAACACGATGACGATGATGCCGATGCCCGAGGTGACCGGCACCACGACTTCGCGCAGCGCCTGATAGATCCGGTGCAGCAGCGGCACCTGCGCCGCGTGGCGATCATGCGCCAGATGCGACACGACGTTCTCGACCACCACCACCGCGGCGTCGATCAGCATGCCGATCGCGACTGCCAAACCGCCGAGGCTCATCAGGTTTGCCGACATGCCGGCGAACCGCATCAGCACGAAGGTAGCGAGCGCCGACAGCGGCAGCGTCAGCGCCACCACCAGCGCGGCACGCCAATCGCCGAGGAACAGGATGAGCAGCACGATCACCAGCACCACGGCTTCGAGCAGCGACTTCGACACCGTGCCGACGGCGCGGCCGACCAGGTCGCCGCGATCGTAGAACACGTTCAGCGTCACGCCCTTCGGCAGCGTCGGCTCCAGCTCCTTGAACTTGGCGCGAACGCCTTCGACCACGTCGCGCGCATTGGCGCCGCGCAGGCCGAGCACCAGGCCCTGCACCGCTTCGCCCTGGCCGTCGCGCGTCACTGCGCCGTAGCGGGTGATGCTGCCGATCCGCACTTCGGCAACGTCACGCACCCGCACCATGCCGCCGTCGCGCGAGGCCAGCACGATGTCGCGCAAATCATCGAGCGTGCGGACCTGACCGTCGACCCGGACCAGCAGCACTTCCTCGCCGGCCGACAGCCGCCCGGCGCCGCCGTTGCGGTTATTCTTCTCGATCGCCTTCTCCAGCATATCGATGGTGATGCCGTGCGAGGCCATCGCCAGATTGTCGGGCACGATTTCGAAGCTGCGGACGAAGCCGCCGAGCGAGTTGACGTCGGCGACGCCGGGCAGCGTGCGGAGCGCGGGACGGATGGTCCAATCGAGCAGCGTCCGCCGCTCGGCCATTGTCAGGTCGCCGCCCTCGATGGTGAACATGAACATCTCGCCGAGCGGCGTGGTGATCGGCGCCAGACCTCCGGTCAGCCCGTCGGGCATGTCCTTCATCGCCGACGCCAGCCGTTCGGCGACCTGATTGCGCGCCCAATAGATGTCGACGCCGTCGGCGAAATCGATGGTGACGTCGGCGAGGCCGTATTTGGTGGTCGAGCGCAGGATGGTCTTGTTGGGGATGCCGAGCATCTCGAGCTCGAGCGGCATCGTCACCCGGGTCTCGACTTCCTCGGGCGTCATGCCCGTGGCCTTCATGATGATCTTGACCTGGACCGGCGACACGTCCGGAAACGCGTCGATCGGCAGATGCCGGAACGCCAGCACGCCGGCGCCGATCAGCAGCAGCGTGGCCAGCACCACCAGCAGGCGATGCGACAGCGAAAATTCGACGAGACGGGTCAACATTTACTCGACCCCGCCGAGTCCCTGCCAGGCGCCCTTCAGCGCGGCGATGCCGCGCACCGCGATCCGCTCGTCGCCGCGGAAGCTGCCGCTGACCACCGCGAACTGCGGCAGCTCCTCGCGGATCTTCACCGGCGTGGCAACGAAGCCGCTGTCGGTCTGCACGAACACGAAGGCGTCCTTGCCCCGCCGCACCATCGCGCCGCTGTGCACGCGCCATTCGGCCGAACCGCTGGTGATCGGAGCGATCTGCGCTTCGACCACCTGGCCGGGCCGCAGGTCGGTATCAGGCTCGTCGAACTGGGCGCGGACGATCACGGTCTGCGAGGTCGGCTCGACGCTGGAGCCGATCGACACCACCTTGCCGATGCAATCATGGCCGCGCAGCGTGACGCGGGCGCCGACCGCGAAATCCTCCGCCCGCAGCGCCGGCACCTGAATTTCGGCCCACAGCGGCGCGAGCTGCACCAGCTTGAACACCAAAGCCAGCGCCTCGACGGTCTGGCCGGGCGTGGTCGGACTTTCCAGCACCACGCCATCGATCGGCGCGATCAGCGTCAGCCTGGGGTCGAGCTTCTGGCTCGCCGCCAGCTTGTCGACCGCGGCTTCGGTCATGCCGTAATGCAGCAGCGCCTGGCGGCGCTCGGCCGCGGTGGCGCGGGCCTGTTCGTATTCGCTCTGGGTGACGATGACCTGCTTCTTGGTCACGGCGCCATAAGGTGCAAGCTGCTCCTCGCGGTCGAGATTGGTCTTGAGCAGCCGCTCTTTGTTGTAGGCGACCAGATATTCCGCCTGGGCATTGGCGAGCGCCGGGCTCTGGATCTCGGCGAGCAGATCGCCGGCCTTCACGACTGAATCGGTGCGCACCAGCAGCCGCTCGATCCGGCCGCCGAGCGGCGCGTTCATCAGCCGGCTGCGATCCGGCGGCACCGCGATCTTGCCCGGGAAGCTGAGGCCGGCCGCGGCAGGCTGCTTCTCCAGCGGCGAGGTCTCGATCCCGACCCGCTCGGCCTGCTGCTTGGAGATCGACAGCTCGTCGCCGGCATGCGCAGTCGCGCAAGCCAGCACAGCGGCCATCAGCAAAGTCGGAATCGTCGAAAGGCGGAGCATGGGTCTGTCACTGGCACCTGTGCCGGCCTGGGATGCCGGACGCGCCGGCTCCCCGCAGCCGCCGCAACGAGCTGCTTTCCTATGCTACCGCGCCTGACAGGTTGCTGACAGGCCCATCCGCCGCCAGCGTCAACGGTCGGTATGCGCCGGCCAAAGCTAACTGCCAGTGATTCTCAGCAAGCTCCAGGCTGCCGCTCAGGCCGCGCGCTGGGCCAGCATGTCGGCACGAACGCGGGCGAGATAGTCTCGGATCCGGTGCGCCAGCATCTCCGACTGCGACGACAGGTCGGTCGAGGCCGTCATGGTCGAGGCGGCGTATTGCTCGGTGTCGCGGGCACTCTCGGTGACGGTCTGGATGCTGCCGGTGATCTCGCTGACCACGTCGTAGGCCAGCTCGATATTCTTGGCGATATCGGCCGTGGCGGCCGATTGCGCTTCGGCGGCACCGGCGACAGCGGCTGTAATGTCATCGACTTCGCTCATAACCGAGCCGATCTCGCCGATCGAACGGCTGACGAGGTCGGCAGCGCTGTGGACGTGCTCGACCTGCGCTTCGATCTCGCCGGTGAACTTGGCGGTCTGCTCGGCCAGCGCTTTCACTTCGGCGGCAACCACCGCAAAGCCGCGGCCGGCCTCGCCGGCGCGCGCCGCTTCGATGGTGGCGTTGAGCGCCAGCAGGTTGGTCTGTCCGGCGATCACTTCGATCGACTTCACAACTTCGGAGATCCGTTCGGCGACGCTGCGCAGGCTGGCGACATTGGCCGACGCTTCCGACACTCGGCTCACCGCACGGCCGACCACTTCGGCGGAACGACCGATTTCGGCGCCGACCTCGCGGGCGCTCGCCGACAGTTCCGTGGTGGCGGCGGCAACGCTGCGCATGTTGCTGCTGGCGTGCTCGGCCGACGCTGCGACGGTGGTCAGGCGCTCACGGGTGAGCGAAGCGCCGCTGGTCAGGCTGCCGGCGGTGTCACGCATGCCGCGGGAATCCTCGTCGAGCGAGGACACGACGCCGGTGACCGCGTTTTCGAGCTGCTCCGCCTGTTGGGCGAAGGTGTTGATCCGCTGCTCGATACTATCGGTTGCGGCGTTGATGGTCTTGGCGCCGCGCAGCAACGCGCCGTGCAAGCCGCCCGGCAGGATGCGGCGGAAGTAACGGCGGTGCTGCACCGCGTCCATCGCGGCGGTGGCCTCCCGCACGAAGGCGTCGCAGCCGTCGATTACGTCGTTGACGGCGCGCAGCATGTCGCCGGTGCGGCCATTGTCGGGAATCCGCAGGATGCGGGCTTCGAAGTCGCCGGCGGCAATTCGCAGGCAGACCTCGCGCGCCTGACTGATGAGCCGCGTGGTCTGCACCATGCGATACAGCGCCAGACAGCTCGCCAAAATCGCAAAGCCCTGGATCGTCATCGCCGCCGGACGATAGTCCAGCGCCTCCAACGCCAGCGCGATCGACGATGCGACGATGATGACGGCGAGGTTAAGCTGCGCTTTGGAGAGCGAACATAAGTTCGTCATAGCTGACTTTCTTGGAGGCGACGAAATCGGTCAGCGCCTTGAGGCCGGCCTCGACCGCCTGCTTGCCGTTGGCGTGCCCCTGCTCGACCCGCAGCACCTCGGCGTAGAGCGGCGCGATCGCGTTGGCGACCACGCTCGGATCCGGCGTGCGACGATTGGAGTGGTAGGCGACGATGTTGCCGTGCTGGTCGAACGACGGGGTGATGTGCGCGAACACCCAATAATGGTCGCCGCTGCGCGCCATGTTCTTGACGTAGCCGAAGATCTCGCGGCCGGCCGCGATGGTGTCCCACACCAGACGGAACACCGCGCGCGGCATGTCGGGATGACGGATGATGCTGTGCGGCTGGCCGAGCAGCTCCGCCTCGCTGTAGCCGGCGATGTGGCAGAACGTGCTGTTGGCGTAAGTGATGCGGCCCTTCAGATCCGTTTTGGAGACGATCAGCTCACCCGCCGGAAAGAACACTTCCTTGCCGGTCGGGCGGATTTCGACAGCCATCGCCTTTCTCCTCGGAGGGCACGCCTCTGTTTTAGGTAAGTTCAGGGGTTTGAATTTGTCTTAAAGCCTACGCCTCACGTCACGCCGATGGGGCCAAACACGTATTCGTACGAAGCCGCTCGATGGAACCCGGCGAGGCCGACGATCAGTTCGCCGGCCTCGCTGAACTCATGCGGCTCGTTGTTCCACCAGTTCCTTGCGGACCTGGCCGAGATAACCGTTGATCTGCTCGGCAAGCTGCTCCGACTGTGAGGACAGCTGCGCCGAGGTAGTCATCGTCGACGCCGCCGCGCGTTCGTTGTCCTCGGCATTGCCGGCGAGCACGTGGATTGTTTCGGAGATCTCACGCACCACCGCGAACGCCTCGTCGATATTGCGTGCGATCTCGGCGGTCGATTGCGACTGCGCGCCTGCTGCACCGGCGACCTGACGGGTGATGCTATCGATCTCCGCAATGACGGTGCCGATCTCGCCGATCGAGCTGCTCACCGCGCCGGCCGCGCCGTGAACCTGGCCGACCTGCGCTTCGATCTCGCCGGTGAACTGCGCGGTCTGCGACGCCAGCGCCTTCACCTCGTGCGCCACCACGGCAAAGCCGCGGCCGGCATCGCCGGCGCGCGCCGCTTCGATCGTGGCGTTGAGCGCGAGCAGATTGGTCTGGCTGGCGATCGCTTCGATCGCCTTGACCATCTCGCCGATGTTGTTGGCGACCTGCTTCAGCGCATCGACATTGCCGGTGGCCTCGCCGACGCTACTCACCGCCCGCGCGACGATCTCGGCGGAGCGATCGATCTCGGCACGCACGCCGCTGGCGCTCGACGTCAGCTCAGAGGTGGCCGACGCGACCGACTGCATATTGGCCGCGGCCTGTTCGGACGCCGCTGCGACCGAAGCCAGCTGCTCGCGTGCAGAGGACGCGCCGACCGTCAGCGTGCCGGCGGTGTCTTTCATCTCGGCCGAGCCTTGGTCGAGTGCCGTGACGATCGCACTCGTGGTCGCCTCCAGCTCCGCGGTGCGGCCTTCGAAGCTCTTGATCCGCCGCTCGATGTTTTCGGCGGCCGTATTGATGGCGCCGGCGCCGTGCAGCAGCGCACCGTGCAGCCCGCCCGGCAGGATGCGGCGGAAGTACTTGTTGTGATGCATCGCGGTCATCGCCGCGGTCGCCTCGCGAACGAAGGCGTCGCAATCGTCGATCATGTCGTTGATCGCGCGCAGCAGCGTGCCGGTGCGGCCGTCATCCGGAATGCCGAGGATTCGCGCTTCGAAATCGCCGTCGGCGATGCGGCGGCAGACGTCGCTGGCCTCGCCGAGCAGCCGACGTGTCTGGCTGATGCGGAACAGCGCCAGCCCGGCGAACGCCATGACGACGCCTTGGATCACCATCGCGGCGACGTAGTACTCGAACACGCCACATACCACCGCCGCGCCCGCGGCGACGATCAATCCGGCGACGTTAAGCCGCGCTCTTGAGAGAGAACATAAGTTCGTCATAGGAGGCCTTCTGGGAAGCGACGAAATCGGACAGGGCGCGAGAGCCGGCGGCAAGCGCCTCTTTGGCGTTGCGGTGGCTGCGCTCGGTGCGGAGGATTTCGGCGTAGAGCGGGATGATCGCGCCTTCGAGCACGCCGCGATCCGGCGCGCGCCGGTTGGAGTGATAGCCGACGATCCGCCCCGTGCCGTCGAACGACGGCGTGACGTGCGCGAACACCCAATAGTGGTCGCCGTTGCGCGTCATGTTCTTCACATAGGCGAAGATTTCGCGGCCCTGCTGCACGGCGTCCCACAGCAGCTTGAACACCGCGCGCGGCATATCGGGATGGCGGATGACGTTGTGCGGCTGGCCGATCAACTCCGCCTCGCTGTAGCCGGCGACATCGCAGAACAGGCGGTTGGCATAGGTCAGCCGCCCTTTGGTGTCGGTCTTGGAGACGATCAATTCAGAAGCTGGGAAGAAGGCCTCCCGTCCGCTGGGCGTGACGTGGCGCATAGATGACCTCGATGGAACTCATTTGCGCCTGCTCGTTATTCGCAGAACTGTTGCGAATGGGTTTATTCCACCAAAGGTGAATTACTAAAGTTCATATTATTAATGTACGCACCATCCAGATACCGCTTTCGAGGTCCCTGACGATGATAAACGGTATCTTGATGCCTTAATCACCGAGGCCATGGGCGATCACCTTGCGCATCAGATTGGGCAAAGCCTCGTCCGACAGCGCCGAGATCTGCGTCCAGCGCATGCCGGCCGGGGCTCGGGTCGCGGCCGAGGCATGCGCCACATACACGGTCAGCTCCAGCGGGAAGTGCGTGAACACGTGGCTGACGAGCCCGGCTTTGCGGTGCCAGCGGGTGACGCCTTTCAGCACGGGGGCCTGGGCCTTGGCGGCGGTCTCGTCCTGATCGGCCAGCCAGTCGGAATTCGGCACCTCGGTCATGCCGCCGAGCAGGCCCTTGGCGGGGCGGCTGCGGACCAGCACCTGATCGCCGCGGATCACCACGAAGGCGGCGCCGCGGCGCAGCGCCCCGGTCTTCTTCGGCGCCTTGCGCGGGAAGCTCTCGGCGTCACCGCGCAGCCGCGCGGCACAGCCTTGCATCAGCGGGCACAGCGCGCAGACCGGCTTCTTCGGGGTGCAGATGGTGGCGCCGAGATCCATCAGCGCCTGGGCGCTGTCGCCGGCGCGGGACGGGCCGAGCAACGTCTCGGCCAGCGCCTTGATGCGCGGCTTGGCCTTCGGCAGTTCGTCTTCGACCGCGTATAGCCGCGACACCACCCGCTCGATATTGCCATCGACCGGCATCGTCCGCCGGCTGAACGCGATCGCCGCGATGGCGGCCGCAGTGTAGGGCCCGACGCCAGGCAGAGCCCGCAGCCCCTCCTCCGTATCCGGAAAGCGTCCGCCATACTGGCGAGTCACCGCCACCGCGCAGGCGTGCAGATTGCGGGCCCGCGAGTAGTAGCCGAGCCCGGCCCACATCTTCAGCACATCGTCGAGCGAGGCCTCGCCCAGCGCCGTCACGGTCGGCCACCGCGCCATGAACTTGTCGAAATAAGGCCCAACCGCCCGCACCGTGGTCTGCTGCAGCATGATCTCCGACAGCCACACCGCGTAAGGATCGGCCGTCGTGCCGGGCGGCGCCCGCCACGGCAGACTGCGGCGATGCCGGTCGTACCAAGCGAGCAGCGCGGCGGGCCGCGCACGCAACGAAGCGTCGGCCGGATCGTGCTCTGCTGTGATGACCGGGGATTGTTTCCGCCGCGGCGCCGCGCCTGCTAGACTCATGAGCGGTATCGTCGCAAAGCGTCCCTGCATGAGCAAGCCCGGCCCGATCTCCGCCAAGCCCCTGTCCGGCCTGTTGGGCGCAACGCTGTCAGAAGCGTTCGCCAAGCAGGGCTTTGCGGCGCGCGAATTGGTGACGCGCTGGTCCGAGATCGCCGGGCCTCAGATCGCGGCGCATTCCGAGCCGCTGAAGATGCAGTGGCCGCGCCCGGTCGACGGCCAGCCGGTGGAACCGGCGACGCTGGTGCTGCGGGTCGAAGGCCCGATGGCGCTGGAGATCCAGCATTCCTCGGACCTGATCCTGGAGCGGGTCAACCGCTTCCTCGGCTGGAATGCGGTCGGGCGGATCGCGCTGCGCCAGGCGCCGCTGTCGCGCCGGCCGCGCAAGACCGTGCCGCCCGGTCCCGATCCGGCAGCGGTCGCCCGCGTCGCTGCGACGCTCGACCAGGTCGCCGATCAGGAGCTGCGCGACGCGCTGGCGCGGCTCGGCGCGACGATCAAGCGGAAGTGACGCCGGCGGTTTTGGCGGTGTTCAGGCCCGGCATTGCCACAATTGTTGTTTCAAGCTAGCGACAATCCCAAGGTCGTGCGGCTGAAGCGCCGCTGACGTGTCGTTGTCCGCGGCGTGTCCCGCCGAACTGGAGCTGTTTGCCGATGATCACGCGCCGCACTTTTACCGCCGCCTTGTCGCTGACCGGGGTCTTCGCCGTCGCCGGCATTTCGCCGTTCCGGCTGATCGACCCGGCCTTCGCCCAGAGCAAGGAAGCCGCGGCGGCCGCCGATGTCGCCAAGCCGATGTCGCTGCCCGACATGGCGCTCGGCCCGAAGGACGCCGCCGTCACCATCACCGAATACGCCTCGCTGACCTGCTCGCACTGCGCCGCGTTCAACGAGCAGGTCTATCCGCAGATCAAGAAGGCCTACATCGACACCGGCAAGATCCGCTACGTGTTCCGGGAATTCCCGCTCGACATCAAGGCCGCCGCCGGCTCGATGCTGTCGCGTTGCATCGCCAAGGAGGATTCCGCCAAGTACTTCGCGGTCACCGACGTGCTGTTCAAGAGCCAGACCGAGTGGGTGCTGAAAGACACCACCGAGCAGCTCAAGCGCATCGGCAAGCAGGCCGGCCTGTCGGGCGAAGAGGTCGAAGCCTGCCTGAAGGACCAGAAGCTGCTCGACAAGATCGCCGCCGACCAGAAGTACGCCAACGAAGTGCTGAAGGTGAACGCCACCCCGACCTTCTTCATCAACGGCGAAATGCTGCGCGGCGAGAACTCGTTCGACGAATTCGCCAAGCGCATCGACGCCCTGCTGGCGAAGAAGAGCTGAGGCGGGGGGCGTTCTCTGCCTGGTGCCAGAACTGCGCGCGATCCCTTCACCACCGTCATTGCCGGGCTTGACCCGGCAATCCATCTCCTTCGCAAGACGGCCTTCCAGTTAGCGCGCTGACGCGCGATGGATCAGCGGGTCGAGCCCGCGGATGACGAGGGCGAATCCCCTCACGTTCGTGCGTAGCGCGAGCCGGATTTCATATCCCCCTGCGCTGCGGATCGATCGAAGTTACGTCCGGCAGATCATCGCAACCGCGACCTCACGGCTTATGGATTCCGGACTTGCGCGCAAAGCGCGCAATCCGGAATGGCGAACGTTGCGTAAGCAAGCCTTTCAGAGAATGGGCAACACCTGGTTGCGACCGACACAGTCAGCAGCGTCCGAAATCCCCAGATTTATCGCGCATTTCCTGCGAATCCCGCCGTGGAAAAGCCCTTCCGCGTGGTTGCTCCTGCCTTAATCGGCGGCCATTGTCGGCGGCTCAACGCTGATGGCTGCGAGCGAGTTGCGACCGGGCGGGACAACCTATGGTATTGTCGCGCTTGAGAGATTCGCTACAGCCGCACGAATCGCGGCCCATAGAGCATCGGACCAGATGAAACTCACGCGTCTCCGCCTCCACGGCTTCAAGTCGTTCGTCGAGCCCACCGACTTCATGATCGAGCCGGGTCTGACCGGCGTGGTCGGGCCGAACGGCTGCGGCAAGTCCAATCTGGTGGAAGCGCTGCGCTGGGCGATGGGCGAAACTTCGCACAAATCGCTGCGCGCGACCGACATGGACGCGGTGATCTTCGCCGGCTCGGGCAACCGTCCGGCGCGCAACCACGCCGAAGTGGTGATGTCGATCGACAATTCCGATCGCACCGCGCCGGCCGCGCTGAACGATTCCGACACCCTGGATATCTCGCGCCGGATCGAGCGCGAGGCCGGCTCGGTGTATCGCATCAACGGCCGCGAAGTCCGCGCCCGCGACGTGCAGCTGCTGTTCGCCGACGCCGCCACCGGCGCCCGGTCGCCGGCGCTGGTCCACCAAGGCAAGATCGGTGAAATCATCCAGGCCAAGCCGGAACAGCGCCGCCGCGTGCTGGAAGACGCCGCCGGCGTTGCCGGTCTGCACGCCCGCCGCCACGAAGCCGAGCTTCGGCTGAAGGCGGCCGAAACCAACCTGACCCGCGTCGAGGACGTGATCGGCCAGCTCTCGACCCAGGTCGACGGCCTGAAGAAGCAGGCGCGCCAGGCGATCCGGTTCCGCGAGGTCGCCGCCAAGGTCCGTAAGACCGAAGCGATGCTGTACCACCTGCGCTGGCGCGACGCGCAGGCCGAAGTCGGCGCCGCCGCCGAGGTGCACGATCTCGGGGTGCGCCAGCTCGCCGAATGCACCCGCGTCCAGGCCGAGGCCTCCCGCATCCAGGCCGAGCGCGCCTCCACTTTGCCGAGCCTGCGCGAGGCGGAAGCCCGCGCCGCCGCCGGCCTGCAGCGGCTGATCAATGCCCGCGAACAGCTCGACCGTGAAGAAGCCCGCGCCAAGGAGCGCGTGGTCGAACTGGAGCGGCGGCTGACGCAGTTCTCCTCCGACGTCGCGCGCGAGCAGCAGCAGGCGATCGATGCCGACGCCGCGCTGGAGCGGCTCGACACCGAAGACGTCGAGCTGCGCGAAGAGATCCTGGAGCGGGTCGAGAAGCGTAGCGGCGTCGACGAGCGTGTCGCCGAAGCCGATGCCTCGCTGAGCGAAGCCGAGCAGCTGTTCGCCGAACTCACCACCCAGCTCGCCGAACTCACCGCGCGGCGCAACCAGTTCGAACAGAGCGTCCGCACCCATCGCGACCGGCTGGCGCGGCTCGATACCGAGATCAAGAACGTCGAGAGCGAGATCGACCGGCTGTCCGCCGAGACCTCCGGCGCCGGCGACCTGACCGAACTCGCCGAAGCGGTCGAGATTGCCCAAGAGCTGCTGGCCGAGCAGGAAGCCGCGGTGCAGGCGGCCGAAGCCGCGCAAATCGCCGCGCGGCAGACGCTGGACGGCTCGCGGGCGCCGCTGGTCGAAGCTGATAAGAAGGTGCAGCGGCTCGAGACCGAAGCCAAGACGATCAGCAAGATCCTCAACGGCGAGACCAAGAATCTGTGGCCGCCGATCATCGACGGCATCACCGTCGCCAAGGGCTATGAGAAAGCGATCGGCGCCGTGCTCGGCGACGATCTCGACGCGCCGGTCGATCCGTCGGCGCCGATGCGCTGGACCGATGTCGGCGTGCAGCCGGAAGATCCGGCGCTGCCGGAAGGCGTCGAGGCGCTGGCGCAGCACGTCACCGCGCCGCCGGAGCTGGCGCGCCGCCTCGCCCAGATCGGCGTCGTCACCAAGGAACGCGGCAATGAGCTGTGCGAAAAGCTCAAGACCGGCCAGCGGCTGGTGTCGCTCGACGGCGACGTCTGGCGCTGGGACGGCTTCGTCGCTTCGGCCCATGCGCCGACCGGCGCCGCCCGCCGTCTCGCCGAACGCGCCCGCCTGACCGACATCGAGAACGAACTCGAGCAGGCCCGGATCGACGCCGCCGCCAAGCGCCAGGCGCTGGAGACCGCCGAAGCCGAATTAAAGATGGCGGCCGCCGCCGAGACCGCCTCACGTGAGGCGCTGCGCGGCGCTCGCCGCGAAGTCGACGCCGCCCGTGAGCGCTTCGCCGCCGCCGAGCGCGAGGTCAACCGCCACGCCGCGCGCAAGTCGGCGCTGGCCGAAGCGCAGTCGCGCCTCGCCACCGACCGCGCCGAAGCCGAGGCCGCGCTGGAGAACGCCGAGGCCCAGATCGCCGATCTGGAGCCGAACACCGAAGCCGAAGCCCGCCTCGCCGCGGTGCGCGGCGACATCGACGGCCGCCGCCGTATCGCCGCGCAGATCCGCGCCGAAGCCCAGGCGCTGGCGCGCGAAGCCGAGCTCGCCGACAAGCGGCTGCAGGCGATCGCCGCCGAGCGGATGGACTGGCAGAAGCGCAAGGCCGGCGCGGCGTCGCAGATCGCCACCGTCGAAGAGCGCGTCGCCGAACTCACCGCCGAGCGCGCAGAGCTCGAGAACGCGCCCGAAGTGTTCGCCGAGAAGCGCAGCGCGGTGATCACCGAGATCGAATTCGCCGAAGCCGATCGCCGCGCCGCCGCCGACGCGCTGGCAGCCGCCGAACAGGCGATGTCCGAGACCGACCGGCTGGCGAAAGCCTCGCTCGAACAGCTCTCCAGCGCTCGCGAAGCCTGCGCCCGCGCCGAGGAGCGGATGGAAGCGGCCCGCCGCCGGCTCGAAGACGTCGAGCGCGAAATCCGCGACATGCTCGAGGTCGAGCCGCAGGCCGCCGCCCAGCTTGCCGAGATCACCGAGGGCGCCGACCTGCCGCCGCTCGCCGAGATCGAAGAGAGCCTGGACAAGCTGCGCCGCGACCGCGAGCGGCTCGGCGCCGTCAACCTGCGCGCCGAGGAAGAACTCAACGAGGTCGAGACCCAGCACGGCACGCTGGCTGCCGAGCGCGACGATCTGGTCGAAGCGATCAAGAAGCTGCGCACCGGCATCCAGAGCCTGAACAAGGAAGCCCGCGAGCGGCTGCTCGCCTCGTTCGACGTCGTCAACGGTCACTTCAAGCGGCTGTTCACCACGCTGTTCGGCGGCGGCGAAGCCGAGCTGAAGCTGATCGAAAGCGACGATCCGCTCGAAGCCGGTCTCGACATTATCGCCAAGCCGCCGGGCAAGAAACCGCAGTCGCTGTCGCTGCTCTCGGGCGGCGAGCAGGCGCTGACCGCGATGGCGCTGATCTTCGCGGTGTTCTTGACCAACCCGTCGCCGATCTGCGTGCTGGACGAAGTCGACGCGCCGCTCGACGACCACAACGTCGAACGGTTCTGCGACCTGCTCACCGACATGGCGAAGACCACGGAAACCCGGTTCATCACCATCACCCACAACCCGATCACCATGGCCCGCATGAACCGCCTGTTCGGCGTCACCATGGCCGAACGCGGCGTCTCCCAGCTGGTCTCCGTCGACCTCCAGGGCGCGGTGGATATTCTCGATCAGAACGTGGCGTGAGCGGCGCTCGCGCCAAGGCAGTGACGCGGCGCAGAAGGATCGACGGATCCGTCATCGCCGGGCTTGACCCGGCGATCCATCTTGTTCGCAAATCATCTTCGTGCTGCGCGCTGCGCGCGCTGATGGATGCGCGGGTCAAGCCCGCGCATGACACACCATTGAGCGGCGACACATCGAGCAGCTGTACTCCCTCGCTGCCGGCGAAACGCGGTGTCACCCGGCAAAGGGTGAGCTGTTGATCCCCCCATCCCTCCCCGCCGAACTCAGAGCCGCGCTGGAGCACAAGCTGCACGGCCTCGCACGCGCCGACACGGCGGCGCGTGCGGAGCGGATTTCGCTGACCTATCGCGGCGGCGGCACCTCGGCGCCGATCACCAGCGAAGCCGACGCGCTGGCCTATGCGGGCGCGCGGATGCCTGCGACCTACGCGGCGGTGATCGCCTGTCTCAACGCGCTGTCTGCGATCCGCCCCGACTTCGCCCCGGCCACGCTGCTCGATGTCGGCGCCGGGCCTGGCACCGCGAGCTGGGCCGCCGCGCAGGCGTTCGAAACGCTGCAGCGCTTCACGCTGCTCGACGCCAATCCGGCGCTGCGCAACCTCGCTCTCCAGCTCGCTGAGGCAACGCGCCTGCCGGCGATCGACTACCGGCTCGGCGACGCCGGCAAGGCGCTGGCCGATGCACCGGAGGCGGCGCTGGTGATCGCCAGCTACGTCATCAACGAGCTCTCCGACACCGCTCGCGCAACCTTTGCCGACGCGCTGTGGCGTAAGACCACAGATACGCTGCTGGTGGTCGAACCCGGCACGCCCGCCGGCTACCAGCGCATCCTCGACCTGCGCGACCGGCTGATCGCCCAAGGCGCGCGCGTGATCGCGCCTTGCCCGCACGAGGCCGCCTGTCCGCTGACCGCACCGGACTGGTGCCACTTCGTGCAGCGGCTGCCGCGCTCGAAGCTGCATCTGCAGCTCAAGGCCGCCGACGTCCCGTTCGAAGACGAGAAGTTCAGCTACGTGGCGCTGACGCGCGCTGCATTGCCGGAGCGGCCGGCGCGCGTGCTGGCGCAGCCCGAGCAGACCAAGGCGGCGATCACCGCCAAACTCTGCACGCCGGCCGGCAAGCTCAAGCTCGCCGTCGCCCCCCGCCGCGACAAGCCCGCCTACGCCCGCTTCCGCCGTCTCGACTGGGGCGACACCGTCGATTGAACGCTTCAACCTGCCGCGACGACCTACAGGTGCCGCGCGGGTGGCGCGGTCCCGGCCGCACGCGTGCCGTTCAGGCGCAAGGTGCAGGGTCGTCGTTGAATGGGAACCGGCAATATGTGGATCTTTCTCGGCATCGTCGTCGCGCTCGCGCTGTATGCGCTCGTGACCTACAACCGCCTGGTGGCGCTGCGGCAACGCGTCGGACAGGCGTTCGCCGACATCGACGTGCAGCTCAAGCAGCGGCACGATCTGATTCCGAACCTGGTCGAGACCGTGAAGGGCTATGCGGCGCACGAGCGCTCGACGCTCGAAGACGTCGTCAAGGCGCGCAACGCCGCGATCTCGGCGCAGGGGCCCGGCCAGATGGCCGCGGCCGAGAACGCGCTGACCGCCTCGCTCGGCCGGCTGATCGCGCTCGGCGAGGCCTATCCGGACCTCAAGGCCAACGCCAATTTCCAGCAGCTACAGGGCGAGCTCAGCGACATCGAGAACAAGATCGCGGCGAGCCGCCGGTTCTTCAACAACGCCGTGCAGGAGTACAACACCGGCATCCAGCAGATGCCCGCCGCGCTGTTCGCCGCCCCCCTCGGCTTCACCCACAAGGACTACTTCGACCTCGGCGAGACGCGCACCCAGGTCGAGCAGGTGCCGCAGGTGAAGTTCTAGTTCGAACGCCTCTCGCTCCCCTCCCCCTTGCGGGGAGGGGTCGGGGGTTGGGGGCCACGAACTCCGTGCTCGCGTCCACCCCCACCCGACCGGCCTTACGGCCGGCCACCCTCCCCGCAAGGGGGAGGGAGGTTCAGGCCGGCGCTGCGAGGATTGGACACCCATCATGGCCGCCTACGGTCTCTACACCCACATCGCCGCCAACAAGACCCGGTCGGTCGTGCTGCTGATCGGGCTGTTCGTGCTGGTGTACGTGCTGGTCTATGCCGGCGCACTGATCGCCGAGGTGATGATCGATGGCGAGCGCACGGTGCCGGACTATCTGCGCGCCGCCACCGCTGACCTGATCAAGGCGGCGCCGTTCGCCACCATCGGCGCGGCGCTGTGGATCGTGATCGCCTATTTCTTCCACCAGAAGCTGATCGACGCCGTGACCGGCGGCCATACGGTGACGCGGACCGAACAGCCGCGGCTGTATAATCTGCTCGAGAACCTGTGCATCTCGCGCGGCATTCCGATGCCGAAGCTGAAGATCATGGACAGCGAAGCGTTGAACGCCTTCGCCAGCGGCCTCAACACCAAGCAATACGCCGTCACGGTGACATCGGGGCTGGTGGAGCGGCTCGACGATGCCGAACTCGAAGCGGTGCTGGCGCACGAGCTGACCCACATCAGGAACGGCGATGTCCAGATGATGGTGATCGCGGTGATCATCGCCGGCGTCGTCGGATTCTTCGGCGAGTTGATGTTCAGGCTGTTCTTCCAGGGCGGGGTACGGATCGGCGGCGGCTGGTCGGGCGGCGGCTCGTCGTCGTCCTCTTCCTCCTCGTCGTCGGGCGACCGCAAGAGCGGCGGCGGCGCGATCATCGTGGTGATCCTGGCGATCGTACTGATCCTGCTGGCTTGGCTGCTGTCGCAGGTGGTGAAGCTGGCGCTGTCGCGGTCGCGCGAATTCCTCGCCGACGCCGGCTCGGTGGAACTGACCAAGAATCCGGATTCGATGATCTCCGCACTGCGCAAGATCGAGAACCGCGGCGAACTGCCGGGCGCGACCTCGGCGGTGATGGAGATGTGCGTCGACAATCCGCGCTCCGGCTTCTCCGATCTGTTCGCCACCCACCCTTCGGTCGAGGCGCGGGTCGACGCGCTGGTCAAGTTTGCCGGCGGACATTACCAGCCGCCGCTGCCCGCTTTGCCGGCGGAGCAGGATGACAATGACACCGCCGCCAGTCGGGAAGGTTCGAAGGTCGATGGTGAAGCGCCAGCTTCCGCCGAGCCGCCGCACGGACCTTGGAGCGACACGCCCGCGCCGACGCCGAAACCGTCGCTGCTGCGCGGACCTTGGGGCCGGCGCGGCTGACCGCCCAAATCAGCGGCACTGCCTCGCATCTGAACGAATTTGTTGAGGACCCGCAGGCGTCATTGCCCGACCGATTGAATTATCCCTTGTTTCTGCCATGTTCGCGCCCAAAGCAGAGGTCTGCACCTTGGCCGGCACGGCCGCGGTGGGGGATCGAACCGGCCGGTAAAGGAATCTCATGGCGAAGCCAGCAGTGATCGTCGTCGGCGCAGACAAGGGCGGCGTGGGCAAAACCACGGTGTCGCGCACCCTGCTCGACTATTTCAGCGCCAACAACGTTCCGACCCGCGCCTTCGACACCGAGTCGCCGCGCGGCACGCTGAAGCGCTTCCATCCCGACATCACCGAGATCGTCGACATGACGTCGACGGCCGACCAGATGAAGATCTTCGACACGCTGAACTCGGCGGTGCCGTCGGTGACCGTGATCGACGTCCGCGCCGGCCTGTTGTCGCCCGCCCTGGCCTCGTTGCGCGACATCGGCTTCCTCGATGCGGCGCGCTCCGGCCAGATCACCTTCGCGGTGTTCCATATTCTCGGCCCGTCGATCGCCTCGCTCGATGAAATCGCCGAGACCGCCAACTTCATGATCGGCGCGAAGTACTTCCTGACGAAGAACTTCATCAACAACACCAGCTTCTTCGAGTGGGACCAGGCGACCTACAATTCGTACTTCCACCGCATCAAGGACGCCACCGAACTGACGATTCCGAAGCTCAACGAAATGGCGTACGAGCAGGTCGAAGTGTCGTCGGTGCCGTTCCTGAAGTTCGTCGCCAACAAGGGCGTCAGCGGCGAGCCGGCCAACTACTCCTTCGTGCTGCGCGGCTATGTCCGGCATTGGCTCGCCAATGTCTGGAGCGAGTTCGACCGGATCAAGCTGACCGACATCGTCGGCAAGGACAAGAACGGCCGCGGCACCCCGGTGACCGACGAGCCGGGCGAGAAATAGTTCGCATCGCTGAGGAAACCGGCTATATCGGACGGCCTTCCCCGACCGATACAGCCTGATGTCGCGCACTCCGGTTTACATCGTCTGTTCGCCGCGCCCGTTCGTCGGCAAGACCCTGATCGCCCGCGTGCTCACCGAATATCTGCTGCTGCAGCGCGGCTCGGTGCTGGCGTTCGACATCAACGTCAAAGAACCGTCGCTGCTCGATTATCTGCCGCGCGTCACCGAGACCGCGCAGGTCGACGATACCTTCGGCAAGATGGCGCTGATGGATCGGCTGATCCTGAACGACGGCCTCGCCAAGGTGATCGACCTCGGCTTCCACGCCTTCGACGAGTTCTTCGACACCTTCGCCGAGATCGGCTTCATCAAGGAAGCGGTGCGGCGGCAGGTGGCGCCGGTGGTGCTGTTCCTCGCCGACACCGACCGCAATTCGGCGCGGGCCTATGATCACCTGCAGGATATCGTGCCGCCGCGGCAGCTGATCACCATCGACAACGAACACATCCTGCTCGGCGAGCTGCCGGCGGTGTACGCCCACGGCCGGGTGATGCGAATCCGCGGGCTGCCGCCGTTCCTGAAGACCTATATCGACCGTGTGAACTTCTCGTTCACCGGCTACCTGCGCGCCGAGCCGGACGCCTCCACCGAACTCAACCAGTGGATCCGCACCAACTACACGACCTTCCGTGCGCTCGAGCTGGAGCTGACGCAGGGACGGTAGCGCTGCCTCCCGCCCGCAAAGCCTGCTCCCTCGCCCCGCTCTTGCGGGGAGAGGGCTGGGGTGAGGGGCTGCGGCCTCCCAGCGCGTGCCAGCTTGCTGATATGCAGTGCCTGGCCCCACGCGGATTGCTACGCAATCCGACCTCTCCTCGCAAAAGGTCGGGGAGAGGTTGGGCAATGCCAAAAGAGTCAGGCTGGACCTAGCCTCAGTGCCCTTCGAATGCCACCAGGGTGCGGACCGGGACGCCCATGGCACGGATCTTGGCGGCGCCGCCGAGCTCCGGCAGGTCGATCACAAAGCAGGCGGCCACGACTTCGGCACCGATCTGGCGGAGCAGCTTGATGGCCCCCTCGGCAGTGCCGCCGGTCGCGATCAGATCGTCGACCAGGATCACCTTCTCGCCGGGCTTCAGCGCGTCGACGTGGATCTCGATGATGTCGGTGCCGTATTCCAGCGCGTATTCCATCGACACGCAGGTGTGCGGCAGCTTGCCCTTCTTGCGGATCGGCACGAAGCCTGATGAGACCTGATGGGCGATCGCGCCGCCGATGATGAAGCCGCGTGCCTCGATGCCCGCCACCTTGTCGATCTTCGAACCCGCCCACGGCTGCACCAGCTCGTCGATCGCCCGGCGGAACGCCCGCGGTTCGCCGAGCAGCGTGGTGATGTCGCGGAAGATGATGCCAGGCTTGGGATAATCCGGAATCGCCCGGACGCTGGCTTTCAAATCGTTTGCAAACTCGGGGGTCATCGGCGCGGGTCTTTCGTTACGGATGGGCGCAATTCGTCATCGGAAGGCGGGAGGCGCAATCGGGCAATTCGGCTGAGTTACCGCCGGAGGTGGTAGCAGAGCTCCCCCGGCGGGCCTTCGATCTGGATCAATCGGCGCCGCAGGCCATTTGGCCTAGACTGGCTGGCCGAGCCGGAAGGCGTTTTCGACGATCCGCAGCCCGACCTCGCCGCCGAGCGACATCAGCGACTCGGGGTGGAATTGCACGCCGCCGACCGGCAGGGTCTTGTGCTCGATCGCCATCGCGATGCCGTCGTCGGTGGAGGCGGTGACGGTCAGCTCCTTCGGCATGTCGCGCATGTCGACATACAGCGAGTGGTAGCGGCCGATCGTGACCTCGCCCGGCAGGCCGCGCATCAGCGTGCCGCCGCGCACCTGGATCCGTGACGGCCGCCCGTGCGCCGGCTGCGCCAGCTGGCCGAGCGTGCCGCCGAAATACTCGCCCATCGCCTGGACGCCGAGGCAGACGCCGAAGATCGGCAGCTTCTTGGCGAGCGCGGCGTCGATCGTGTCCTTGATCTTGAAGTCCTCCGGCCGGCCGGGGCCGGGCGACAGCACCAACAGATCGTAGGCATTCTCGGCCAGCATCTTCAGGCCGTGGACGTAGCGCACCACCGTGACCTGGGCGCCGACCTGGCGGAAGTAATCCGCCAGCATGTGCACGAAGGAATCGTCGTGGTCGACCAGCAGCACCTTCTTGCCCGAGCCGGTGGCGTCCGGCGCCACCGCCGACAGCGGCTTGGCCGGGTCGCCGCGCAGCGCCTGGAACAGCGCCGCGGCCTTGACCTGGCATTCCTTGTCTTCGGCCACCGGATCGGAATCGAACAAACAGGTGGCGCCGACGCGCACTTCGGCAAGACCATCCTTCATTCGGATGGTGCGGATGGTGAGGCCGGTGTTGATCGAACCGTCGAAGCCGACCACGCCGAACGCGCCGGCGTACCAGCGCCGCGGGCTGCGCTCGTTGTCCTCGACGAACTGCATCGCCCACAGTTTCGGCGCACCGGTGACCGTCACCGCCCAGGCGTGGGTGAGGAAGGCGTCGAGCGCATCGAAGCCGGGCCGCAGCATGCCTTCGACATGGTCGACGGTGTGGAACAGCTTCGAATAGGTCTCGATCTGGCGGCGCGCCAAAACTTTGATCGTGCCCGGCACGCAGACCCGCGCTTTGTCGTTGCGGTCGACGTCGGTACACATGTTCAGCTCGAACTCGTCTTTCTCGGAGTTCAGGAGCTTCTGGATCTGCTCGGCGTCGCTGATCGCATCACTGCCGCGGGCAATGGTGCCGGAGATCGGGCAGGTCTCGATCCGGCGGCCGTCGGAGCGAACGAACATTTCCGGCGAGGCCGACACCAGGAATTCGCCGTCGCCGAGATTGAGCAGGCCGCCATAAGGCGACGGATTGATCCGGCACAACCGCTTGAACACTTCGGCCGGCGAGCGCTCGCACGGCTCGCCGAACAGCTGGCCCGGCACCGCCTCGAACAGGTCGCCGCGGGCGAACGCCGCACGGGCCTTCTCGACCACCTTGGGATAGTCGCCCGGGGCATGATCGGCGAAGCCCTGCCGGCCGGTCTGGGTATAGACGCTCTCGGCGGTTTCGTTCGGCAGGCCGGCGGTGGACTGGCCCTTCCAAGCAAATTCATACGAGATGCTGACGCCGCGGCCGGTGGCGCGGTCATAAGCCAGCAGGCGATCCGGCACGTACAGCACGATGTCGCGCTGGTCGGCCTCACGGGCCCGCTTCTGCTTCAGGTCTTCGAACTGGAACACCAGGTCGTAGGCAAAGGCGCCGTACAGCCCGAGCATCGGATCAGCCGGCGAGGCGAACGCGGCGACGACGGCGCGCACCAGCGAGATCGCGCTGGCCCGGCGGGTGCGCTGCTCCTCATCGACCGGAGCCTCGCCGCGGACGATGTGCCCCCTGATTTTGGTGGCGCAGGCCTGCTCGACGACGACGCAGGGCTCCTCGAGCTTGTCGGACAGGAACGCAATCAGCACCCGGCCGCGCGGATTGAGCGCCTCGATGGTGAATTTGTCGGCCTGCGTGGTGAGCGCCAGCGGCGGATCGGCAAAGCCGAGGTCGAAGCTCTCGTAGCGGCCCGGCACGGTCGTGCCGGACGACAGCATCACGCCGCGGCGGTGATCGAGCAGATCGATCAGTTCGTCGAGCGCCTGGCCGCCGGTGAAAGGCTGGGCGCTGCGCGTCACCGCGAGGCCCGTGGCGGTCTTGTAGTCGCTGGTCGCGGGAAGCGAGAAAACGGTCCTGTTCATGGCATCCTCTTAAGCAACTTGCCGGAGGAACGCCACACAGGACAAACGAAAGCCGCCTCGCGTGGCGGCCTCAGGACGATCGGAAATTAACGGGATCGCACGGCCACCTCTGGTCAGGAGGTGCGCCACCAACGACGTCTGAGCAGCGGGGTCGGGCGGAACGTGCGCATGGACCGGAGACGACCACCCCGGCCGTGCGGAGTCAAGGGGCTGCGGACGGGGCGAGATTGCGACCAAAGCAGCAGGTCGCGGGGCGAGATCTAGGCTAATTTGGTCCAGCCGGCAGGGGCCAACCGATGAAGGTTCGAGACGTCATTCTGCTGATCGAAGCCGACGGGTGGATCCACATCGCCACCCGAGGAAGTCACCGGCAGTTCAAGCATCCCTGGAAGCCTGGCCGGGTCACCATCGCCGGCAAACCATCCGACGATCTTGCTCCGGGCACGTTTGCCAGTATCCTGAAACAGGCTGGTTTGAAGGAGCAGCGCTGATGCGCTACGCGGTGGTGATCGAAAAAGCAGAGGGCAACTACTCTGCCTATGTGCCTGATCTGCCCGGCTGTGTGGCCACCGGCGACAGCGTCGCTGCCGTCGAGTTTGAGATCCGCGAAGCGATCCGGTTTCACATCGAGGGCCTGAAGGAAGATGGCCTGCCCGTCCCTGCTCCAACCAGTCTGGCGGAGTACGTCGAGACATAACCGGTTTTCGCTTGAGGAACGTCCCCGCCGGTTCGGCGTTCTCCTTGCGCATGCCGGGTGACAACCGGCCGCAACGGGGATGGCGGACGTGGCTCATTTTGCCGGTTTCTGGCCACGACACCAACGCATCGGTACGCGCTGACGCCTAACCCGTTCCTGGCATGCATCCTCTAAAGTCGTTACTTCCTTGGGTCGCCGTGGGGACAACGGCGACAACTTCCTGCCATCGCAATCGCGCCGTATTCGCACGCAACTTCCGCCCCAATCGGAAGATCGGATTTCGGTTCCGTGACGTGTCGACTATCAGTGAGTGACCCGATGCCGAGCAGACTGGATCAACAGATCGACCGGATCGTCGCCGAAAACGGCGGCAGCCTGCATGACGCGCTCCGCGCGCTGATGCAGGTCAACGAACATCTCGAGGCGGAATTGGAAAGGCTGCGTGCCGTAATGGTGTACAGCCAAGCCTGTGCCGACGGTCAATCGCTGCACTAAGCGATCGTGGCAAACGCCCCGCACCGGGCGCTCCCTCACGCCTTCTTCAAGAACTCCGTGCGCAGCACCAGGCCCTTGATCTTGTCGGTGCGGCCTTCGATTTCGTCTTCGCTGTCGGTGAGGCGAATGCCGCGGATCATCGTGCCGCGCTTCAGCACGGTCGACGAGCCCTTCAGCTTCAGGTCCTTGATAAGGGAGACGTTGTCGCCATCGGCGAGCAGCGCGCCGTTGCAGTCCCTGACTTCGATGCTCATGTCGGTTCCTCGTTTCGTTGGCGCAAAGCCAAAGCAGGAATGCGGCGTGCGCGCAATGCTGCGGCAGGCTGCATCCAAATGAAAAGCGCGAGGCGGATCGCTCCGCCCCGCGCCTGGTGTTGAAGCCGAAAAGCTCAGAACCGGTAGGTGATGCCGGTGCCGATCAGCCACGGATCGAGGTTGACCTTGCCGGTCACGACATTGCCGCCGGCGACGCCGTTCCACTCGGGGCGCAGCCACAGCTTCTTGACGTCGACGTTCCAACCCCAGTGCTTGTCGAACATGTAGTCGAAGCCGATCTGGACCGCCGGAGCGAACGCGTCCTTGAGATGGCTGTCGGTGACGAGGCCACCTGCAGCGCTCTGGCTGAAGAAGAAGGTGTAGTTCACACCGGCGCCGACATACGGCTTGAACGCGCCGAAGTCGGTGAAGTGATACTGCAGGGTCAGGGTCGGCGGCAGCAGCCAGGCCTTACCCACGTCCACGCCAGGTGCGCTGGAGAAAGCGACGGTGTGACGGGTGACGCCGAGGATCAATTCAGCGGCAATGTTCTTGGTGAAGAAGTAGGTGATGTCGAGTTCGGGTACCACAGCATCGGAGGTCTTCAACGCCGAACCGGGCACCTGATCAACGTAGCCCGAGTCACGGGCGACCACGCCCAGCGCGCGCAGGCGGATCATCCACGGGCTGGATTCCTCCACAACCGGCGCCTTGTAGATCGGGCGGGTGGCGAGATCGGCGGCGTCGGCATTGGCCGACACGAGGTTGAATGCCGCCGCCAAAGCCAGCGCCGACACTGCGGTCAGAAACTTGGTCATAGATGCCCCTTTTGAAGCTCGGTCGCGTGAGCGGGAAACCCACGCTCAAGGTGCACAGATGCCGCCGGGGGCTAAGAAGATTTGATCTGAATCAAATCGGGAGGCGGCCGCTGCGTCATTGCGACGCGCGTGACTTTCCGGTCACAGATTGACGTCCTGCCACGGGCAAAGCGATATCGGTTCGCGCGGGAAATCCCCGACTCCGTGCACAAAGCGCAAGTGCCGCAGAGGCTTACGGACGTTCCGGATTGCGCATCATGTACTCGCCGAGATTGCGCTGGGCGCGATTCGCACGGGTGATGGCGTTGGAGCGTTGGACGTCCCGATCCTTCCGGCACGCGACGTATTCGGACGATCCTGCAACCACGCCGTTCTGCCGGCAGTAGGCGTCGTCGTCGCCGATGTCCGCCGGAGCATCGTTGCGGCTTGCGCAGCCGGCGAGCGCAAGGGCGACGACAGAGAGGGCGAGCAGGCGTTTTGCGGTTGACGGCATCAAAGGTCCCCAGAGCACGGGTCATTCCGGGGCGCTTGCGAAGCGAGCGAACCCGGAATCTCGTGGCAACAACATCGGGATTCCGGGTCGCGCGTTACACGCGCCCCCCGGAATGACGTTGCGAGGCTTTGTCTAACCGGAATTGCGGACTTTGTAAGTCCGCAATTCCGAGCTGGCTCAGCTGTGGCTCTTCAGCGCCGAGGAGATGTCGTCGAGCGCGGTCGGGTCTTCGATCGTGGCCGGCATCGTCCAGGCATCGCCGTCGGCGATCTTCTTGATGGTGCCGCGCAGGATCTTACCCGAACGAGTCTTCGGCAGCCGCGGCACGGTGATCGCGAGCTTGAACGCCGCGACCGGGCCGAGCTTGTCGCGCACCAGCTTGACGATCTCCTTCTCGATCTCGGCCGGGTCGCGGTCGACGCCGGTCTTCAGCACGATCAGGCCGCACGGCACCTCGCCCTTGATCGGATCGTTGATGCCGAGCACGGCGCATTCGGCGACGTCCGGATGCGAGGCGAGGATCTCCTCCATGCCGCCGGTCGACAGCCGGTGGCCGGCGACGTTGATGATGTCGTCGGTACGGCCCATCACGAAGACATAGCCGTCTTCGTCGACATAGCCGGCGTCGGAGGTCTTGTAGTAGCCGGGATAGTCGGCGAAGTAGCTCTCGCGGCAACGCTCGTCCTGCTGCCACAGCGTCGGCAGGTTGCCGGGCGGCAACGGCAGCTTGATCACGATAGAGCCCATGGAGCCGGCGGGCACCGGCTTGGCGCCCTCGTCGACGACTTCAAGCTTGTAGCCGGGCATCGGCACCGTCGGCGAACCGTGCTTGACCGGCAGCAGGCCGAGGCCGACCGGATTGCCGGCGATGCACCAGCCGGTTTCGGTCTGCCACCAGTGATCGATCACCGGCACCTTGAGCTGCTGCTCGGCCCACTCCACTGTCGGCGGGTCGGCGCGCTCGCCGGCCAGGAACAGCGTGCGCAACTTCGACAGGTCGTATTTGCGGATGAAGCTGCCATCCGGGTCTTCCTTGCGGATGGCGCGGAACGCGGTCGGCGCCGTGAACAGCGCCACCGCGCCGTGCTCGGAAATGACCCGCCAGAACGCGCCGGCATCCGGGGTGCCGACCGGCTTGCCTTCATACATGATCGAGGTCGCGCCGTGGATCAGCGGGCCGTAGATGATGTAGCTGTGGCCGACCACCCAGCCGATGTCGGAGGCGCACCACCACACCTCGCCCGGCTTGATGCCGTAGAGGTTTTCCATCGTCCATTTCAGCGCGACGAGATGGCCGCCGTTATCGCGGACCACGCCCTTCGGCTTACCGGTCGTGCCGGAGGTGTAGAGAATGTAGAGCGGGTCGGTGGCATCGACCGCGACGCAGTCGGCTTTCTTGCCGGCGGACATCGCCTGCTCGCGCAAGGTCGCCCAGTCGTGATCGCGGCCCGCCTTCAGCTCGCAATCCTGCTGCGGCCGCTTCAGGATGATACAAGCCTCCGGCTTCACCGACGCAAGCTCGATCGCTTCATCGAGCAGCGGCTTGTACTTGACGATGCGGCCCGGCTCGATGCCGCAGCTCGCCGACAGGATCAGCTTCGGCTTGGCGTCTTCGATGCGGGTGGCGAGCTCCTTGGCGGCGAAGCCACCGAACACCACCGAATGCACCGCGCCGATGCGGGCGCAGGCCAGCATCGCCACCATCGATTCCGGCACCATCGGCATATAGAGGATGACGCGGTCACCTTTCTGAACGCCGAAGTCCTGCATGATCGCGGCGAGCGTCTGCACTTCGCGCAGCATCTCGGCGTAGGTGTACTTGCTCACCGTGCCGGTCAGCGGCGAGTCGTGGATCAGCGCGAGCTGATCGGCGCGGCCGCCGGCGACATGGCGGTCGAGCGCGTTGTAGCAGGTGTTGACCTTGGCGCCGGGAAACCAGCGGCCATACAGGCCGAGCGAGGGATCGAACACCTTCTTCGGCGGCTCGATCCAGTCGATGCTCTGCGCGACCTCTCCCCAGAACCCTTCCGGGTCGGCCAGCGAGCGGGCATGAACCTCGCGGTAACGGCTCTTGTCATGGATAGTCATGGCGTCACGCTCCCGTGGATCTCAGGCGGTTTGCCCGCCATGTCCGGCTTTTAGGCGCGGCATGCAACCCCGCCTTTGTTCCTAATCAAGCCGCGTCCTTTGGTTCGGTCCGGCCCGGGCGGCATTGTGGCGAGCTGCCAACGGGTTGCAAGCACCAGCCGGAGGGCCGCCGCGCGTCTAGCTGCCGCTGGCGCCCGACAATTGCCGCAGGCGTGCTTCCAGCGCGGCACGCAGATCGTAGCCGGGGCGGCCGAAGCCGGCCTCGCGCGCGGCAACGAAGGAAGCGTGCGCCTGCTTCAGCGCCCGCAGGGCAGCGGGCTGGCCGGCGCTGTCGCGGAGCGCCCGTCGGTACAGCGCATCGATCCGGCGATCGAGATCGGCCAGCGCCGGATCGGCACAGATCGCCTTGTCCACAGCCTTGCGGGCGCGGCGGCAGTCGAAGCTCGGCTTGCCGGCGACCGCCTGCTGGGCCCCGACCCGTTCGACCTCCAGCGCCAGCGCCTTGTGGTTGGCGCGCGCCGCGACGTGGTCGGGCTTCAGCTTCAGCGCAGCGGAGAAGTCGGCCAGCGCCTTACGGGTGTCACCCTTGCCGCGCCACAGCTCGCCGCGGGCATTGAGCGCATCGGGCTGCTTCGGATCGACCCGCAGCGCGTCGTCATAATCGGCGATCGCCCGATCGACCTGACCGATCCGGGCATGAGCGGCGGCCCGCGCCAGCAGCGCCTTGCAGCGCTCGCCCTTCTCGGTCTCGCGGCTGTCGATCACCTTGCTGCACTGCGCGATGGTGTAGCGATCGTCGGGCTTACTCGCGGCAGCAAGGCACGCCCCCGGATCGGCCGTCGGATCGTCCGGCGGCTCGCCACCGGTCGCGAAGGCGGGCGACGTAGCAAGCGTCGTGGCGATCAGGAAACTCGCGGCAATGAGAACAGCGCGCATCGATCGAACTACCGCTTCGTACTTCAAATCAGCGTCGTTTCATTCCTCTTCGTCATGCCCGGCTTGACCCGGCCATGACGTGGGGAAGCGTAAAGCGCTGCTGCTCAGTTCACCTTCAGCGTCAGGCCGCCGTCGACCACCAGTTCGATGCCGGTGACGTATTTCGACTCGTCGCTGGCGAGGAACAGCGCTGCGTTGGCGACGTCCCAGGCTTCGCCCATGTGGCCCATCGGCACCTGGGCGTCGCGAGCGCGCCACATCGCGTCGACGTCGCCGCCCGAATAACTGGCCGCAAGGCCGGCGGAATGCGCCACCATCGGGGTCTTCATCAGCCCCGGCAGGATCGCGTTCACCCGGACATGGTCCTTGGCGTATTCCACCGCGGTGTTGCGGGTCAGCGCGTTCATCGCCGCCTTGGAGGCCGCGTAGCTGACATAGGAGATGCCGAGATAACGGATCGACGCGATCGACGAGATGTTGATGATCGATCCGCCGCCCTGACGTTGCATCACCGGAACGACGTACTTCATCGCCAGATAGGCGCTCTTCAGGTTGATCGCGAATACGCGGTCCCAATCGGCTTCGGCGACTTCGACGACGCCGCCGGTCTCGGCGATGCCGACATTGTTGTCGAGCACGTCGATGCCGTCCCAGGCCTTGACGCAGGCCGCCACCATCGCCTCGACGTCGGCGGCGCGCGACACATCGGCGGCGAACGCAATGCCGCGGCCGCCTTCGGCCTTGATGATATCGACGGTTTCCTCGGCTGCCGCGAGATTGCGATCGACGCAGAACACCTGCGCGCCCTCGCGCGCGAACGTCACCGCGGTCGCCTTGCCGTTGCCCCAGCCGGGTCCGATCGAACCGGCGCCGACCACCAGCGCGGTTTTGCCTTCAAGTCGTGGCATATTCTGCTGTTCCACTACACGCTACGGCCGCGCCATCACAGGCGCGGGCCTACTCCGCCCTCGCCGTCGGGCAACTCGGCACCCGCGACGAGGGCTGATTACGGCGTCCCGTGCGTGAGATCAAACACCTTCTTCTGGTGGGCGACGGCCTGCTTGGCGCTGGCGCTCTGGGTGAAGAGGTCGAGCGAATCCGCATCGTCGTCCGACACCGGCGTCAGTGCCTGATCGGTGTAGGCCAGCCGCTGCGGATCGCGCGCGACACGGATGCCGATCGCCGCGACTTTGGCGAACGCAGCCAGAATGGCGCCGGTTTTACGTACGCTATCGAGCGCAAAACGCGGCCAGAACAGCAGCGCGCTCGGCGCGGCGAGACCCGGCCGCCGCTCGGACGGGTGCCGCTGCCGGAACAGGCCGCATTGCAGCGGATGTACATTCTCGACCCGGATCGCGGTGGAGAAGATCGCCAGCAGCTTGACCAGGCTGCTGATCTTGATCCCGGTCGCCGCGGCGCGACGCAGCAGCGTCTCGATGTGGTCGGGCGTGTAGTAGCGGCTCCACGCCTCGCGATAGATCGCTTCCCATTCGGACCGCGACATCAACGGATGCGCGGTGCAGACGTGCTCGACGTCGTAGTTGTTGAGATCCGGGTCCATCGCAACGCCGGCGCGCCACAGCGTCTGGTGATCCTCCGAACCCGGCAGCGGCGTCAGGCAGAAGAACTCCATGACGTCGATCGGCAGTTCACGCTTGATGATGTCGATATCGGCGCGGATCGACTCCGGCGTATCGGCCGGAAAGCCCAGGATGTAACCGGCCAGCGTGATGATGCCGTGGTCCTTCCAGGCCAGCAGCATTGCGCGATATTCGGTGATCTTGTTCTGCCGCTTGTTGGCGGTGAGCAGATTGGCCGGATTGATATTCTCCAGCCCGATGAACACCCGCGTCACGCCGGCGCGCTTGGCCTTCTCGATGAAGCGCGGGATCTTGTGACACAGCGTGTCGACCTGGATCATGAAACCGAGCGGAATGTCTTCGGTCTCGCGGATCTGGATCAGGCGGTCGAGGATCGCTTCCCAGTCCTTGTTGCGGGCGAAGTTGTCGTCGGTGATGAAGTACTTGCTGATGCCCTGCGCCCAGTTCCGGCGCACCATCGCCTCGATATCATCGGGCGTGCGGTAGCGCGACTTGCGGCCCTGCACGTTGATGATGGTGCAGAATGAGCACTGATACGGACAGCCGCGCCCGGCATCGACGCTGGTCGACAGGCCGAGCGTCCGCTTCACGGTGGCGAGCGGCAGATACGGCGCCGGCACGCCCTCGATCCCGGGCAGGTCGTTGAGGAAATTATAGACCGGCTGCAGTTGCCCGGCCGCGGCATCCTGCAGCACGCCGTCGAACCGGCCGCCCTCGGCCTCGCCGGCGAACATCGCCACGCCCATGTCGCGGCAGTCGTCGAGGCCGATCGCCTTGCCGTCGAGCATCGCCAGGCAACCGGAGACGTGAAACCCGCCCATCACCACCGGCACGCCGCTTTTCCGGAACGGCCGGGCAATATCGAGCGCGCGCGGATATTGGTTGGACTGCACCCCGACCAGCCCCACCAGGCCGAAATTGCCGTTGCGGGCGAAGCGCTCGAGCAGCGCCGGAATGTCGATCCGGGTATTGAACTCGTCCATCGCCTCGATCTCGAACTCGACGTCGGCACCGAGCACTTGGCGCGCGGCGACGTCGGCGGCGATGCCGTAGAGCGTGGCGAGTGAGTTCGAGGGAATGATCCCGCGCCACCAGCGCAGGACGTAACCGTCATCGTCGTAATGTGACGGTTTGATCAGCAACAGAATAAATTTCCGCTTCGCGTGCGCGACCGGCTGCATTAGCGACACCTCTCCGGCCGAACGCCCGTCGAGCGAACGATCTGTATTGCGGCGCAGTGTGCCTGTGCTTCGGCGGTGGCCGCAAGCGATTAATCGGCATCAGGAGGGCGATATTCAACCGGCAGCAATGCGCTGAGAGGCTAATCCGGGCAGCTGCTGAGCGTGGTCGGCTGCGCCCCGATGGGGTGCCCGACGATCTCGGACAGCCTGCGGCAGTTCCCTTCGCTGCACAGCCGCCACTCGCCAGCGAGGCCGGAGTTGCCGAGCACAACCTCGCGCAGCGGCGGCCGATGTGGGTGCCATTGAAACCAGCCATCGACCAGCCGCGCCTCGGGAGCCGGCTCCATGCCGGCACCGCTGCCTTTGACGCGCGCAGTGATCAGCTCGAGGCCCTGCGGCGTCACCCGCCAGTCTTCCTGCCATTCGGTCTTTTCGATCGAATGCGTCCAGGCCAGCGTGAAGGTGGCGACCACCAGCGTCTTGATGACGCCGGCGGAGGCGACGCACAGGCTCACGCGGCCGCCACCGCATTACGCGGCCGCTGCCGCCACTGCCACGCCACCAGCACCGCGGTGATCAGGAAGCCGACATAGTCGCTGTAGGGAAATTCGCCGAGCAGGCAGATGCTGGCACCGAATGCGACGATGCGCTCGATCACGGTCATCCGGGTGTAAAGAAAGCCGATCGACACCATGCCGAACAGCCCGATCGCGATCAGCGCCTTGAAGGTGGCGTAGGCGACCGCGCCGTAGAAGCCGAGCTCGGCCGCCATCGGATCGCCGGGCTGCAGCATCAAGGCCGGCGAGTACACCGCGATAAACGGAATGACGTAGCCGGCGAGCGCGATCCGCATCGCCTCCCAGCCGATCTTGTCCGGATTTTCGCGGGCGATCGGCGCCGCGGCGAGTGCGGCCAGCGCCACCGGCGGCGAGAGGTCGGCCATGATGCCGTAGTAGAACGCGAACATGTGGCTGACGATCAGCGGCACGCCGAGCTTGGCGAGCGCCGGCGCCGCCAGCGCCGCGGTGATGATGTAGGTCGGGATCGTCGGGATGCCGGTGCCGAGCAGGATCGACAGCAGCATCGTCATCACCAGCGCCAGGAACAGGCTGTGCTCGCCGAGCCCGATCACCCAGGTGCCGAACACGGTGCCGACGCCGGTCTGCGTCATCATGCCGATGATGGTGCCGACGATCGCGCAGGCCATGCCGACGGTGAGCGCCGACTTGGCGCTGTCGGCGAGCGAGTCCCGGCAGGCGCGCAGCGTGGCGCGGCCGCCGCGGGTGATCGCGGCGATCGCCACCAGCGCGGCGACGATCACCACGATCCGCATGATATCGAGGCCGTTATGCGAGGCGGCGCCGACCACCAGCGCCAGCCCGATCCAGAACACGTAGCGCAGCACGGTGTTGGAGAAACCGTGCACGATCGAGGCGCCGAGGATCAGCGCCACCGTCAGCGCCAGGCCCATCGAGCCGGCGTAGAGCGGCGTGAAGCCTTCGAACAGCATGAACACCAGCGCCGCCAGCGGCAGGATCAGGTACCAGCGATCGACCGCGGCGCGCCACGCGCTCGGGATCTCGGACTTCTTCATCCCGACCAGGCCGTGCTTGCCGGCTTCGAGATGCACCATCCAGAACGCGCTAGCGAAATACAGGATCGCCGGGATCACCGCGGCCTTGACGATCACCGCGTAGTCGACGCCGAGCGTCTCGGCCATGATGAACGCCACCGCGCCCATCACCGGCGGCATGATCTGGCCGCCCATCGAGGCGGTGGCTTCGACGCCGGCCGCGAAGGCGCGGCGGTAGCCGAACTTGATCATCAGCGGAATGGTGAACTGACCGACGGTGACGACATTGGCGACGCCGGAGCCGGAGATCGTGCCCATCATGCCCGAGGCGAACACCGCGACCTTGGCCGGGCCGCCGCGGCTGCGGCCGAACAGGCCGAGCGACACGTCGGTGAACAGCTGGATCATCCCGGCACGTTCGAGGAACGAGCCGAACAGAATGAACAGGAAGATGTAGGTCGCCGACACGTAGATCGGCACGCCGTAGAAGCCTTCGGTGCCGAACGACAGATGGGTGACGACCTGGTCGAAATCGTAGCCGCGGTGATTGAACGGCGCCGGTAGATACTGCCCGAAGAACCAGTACAGCAGACACACGCCGCACATGATCGGCAGCGCCGGACCCATCAGCCGCCGCGTGCCCTCGAAGATCAGCACCGCCAGCAGCGTGCCGACCGCGAGATCGAGGTGGGTCGGATCGCCGTCGCGCTGGATCAGGTCGGCATAGAAGATCCACTGATACAGGCCGCAGAAGAATCCGGCCGCACCGATCAGCCAGGCCACCGCGCGGCCGAAATCAGTGCGCGCGGTGAAGTTGCCGATCAGCCCGAAGGTCAGCAGCAACAGGAAGCCGACATGGACGCCGCGCACCACCTGGCTCGGCAGGATGTTCCAGGCCGCGATAACGAGCTGGAAGCTGGCAAAGGCGATCGCCACCGCATAGGCCAGGTGTCGCCAGCCGCGCGGCCCGAACCCGGCCGGAAAGCCGTGCTCGAAATTGTCGAACTCGACATGGACCGGCGCTGGCGTCGGCTCGACCGCAACCTCAGGCTTCAACATCGATGACCGTTCCCGCCGCGTGGTTTGTTGTGTGGCTTATTATTTCAGTGTCATGGCCGGGCTTGACCCGGCCATCCATCTTGTTCGGAAGCGATGGATGCGCGGGTCAAGCCCGCGCATGACGATATCGCGCGAGGTTGGACCTCGCGCTTACTTCAGCACGCCCTTTTCCTTGAAATACTTGATCGCGCCGGGGTGCAGCGGGACCGGGCTGTCGGCGGCGGCGGTTTCGAGCTTGATGCCCTTGCCGGCGGCGTGGGCGCTGGCGAGTTCGGGCAGCGATTCATAGACCAGCTTGGTCATCTGATAGGCGAGATCATCGGACACCGCGCTCGAGGTCACCAGATAGTTGACCACGGCGGCGGTCGGCACGTCCTTGTCCTGGCCCTTGTAGGTGCCGGCCGGGATCGTCTCGGCGACGAACGGCGGGCCGATCTTGGCGATCACTTCCTTCGGCACCGCCACGACGTTGATGTCGGAGGAGTTCGACAGGTCCTTCAGCGACGCGACGCCGAGGCCGGCCGATTGCAGCGTGGCGGCGAGCTGGCGGTTCTTCATCAGGTCGACGGATTCGGCGAACGGCAGATACTCGACCTTGCCGAGATCCTTGTAGTCCATGCCGGCGGCCTTCAGGATCGCGCGCGAATTCAGCTCGGTGCCGGATTTCGGCGCGCCGACCGACAGGCTCTTGCCCTTCAGGTCGGCCAGCGTCTTGATTCCGCTTTCGGAGGTGGCGACGATCTGGATGTAGTTCGGATAGATCGCGCCGATCACCCGCAGCTTGTCGAGCTTGGCTTTGAAGCCGGCCTCGGCGTCGCCGTCCCAGGCGGCTTTCAGCGAGTCGCCGAGCGAGAACGCGATCTCGCCGCGGCCCTGCTGCAGCAAATTGAGGTTCTCGACCGACGCCTTGGTGGCCTGCACCTGAGCTTTGACGTTGGGGATCTTCTCGCCGTAAATCTTGGCAATCGCGACGCCGAGCGGATAGTAGACGCCGGAGGTGCCGCCGGTCAGCACGTTGACGAACTGCTGAGCGCGGGCTTGCGGCGCCGCCAGGACAATGACCGCAGCCGCGGCGACACCAAACAATCTGGCCTTCATGAACAGTTTTCTCCCTTAAGTTGTTGCTTGGAAAACTGACCGGCCGAACCGCCGCGGTCAACCCGTCAAATCGGCGGTCCCGGCCAAGGGACGCGGAACCCGATGGTGGCGGCGCGGATTGTACGTTCCCGTTCAATGCAGCCGACGAGGTTCGCGTGCCGCCCAGCTCTCCCCAGCCCCTGGCGCGGCCGCTCGACGCGCTGAACTTCTTCCTCGCGGACGTGCGCGACGGCCTCGGCCCGTACCTGGCGATCTATCTGCTGGCGGTGCAGAACTGGAATGAGGCGTCGATCGGCCTGGTGATGTCGATCGCCGCGGCGGCCGGTATCGCCGCCCAGACCCCGGCCGGCGCATTGATCGACCGCTCCACCGCCAAGCGCGCGCTGATCGTGGCCGCAGCGCTGGTTGTGACCGCGGCATCGGTGGTGCTGCCGTGGCTGAACAGTTTCGCCCTGGTGGCGGCAACCCAGGCGCTGGCGGCTGCGGCCGGCGCGATCTTCGCGCCCGCGGTGGCGGCGCTGACGCTCGGCATCGTCGGACCGCGCGCCTTCGCCCGCCGGACCGGCCGCAACGAAGCCTTCAACCACGCCGGCAACGCGGTGGCGGCGATGCTTGCCGGCGCGTTCGCCTATGGGTTCGGCCCCGGCGTGGTGTTCTGGCTGATGGCCGCGATGGCACTCGCCAGCATCGTCGCCACGCTGTCGATCCCGGCCGCGGCGATCGACGATCACGTCGCACGAGGCTTGGGCGACGATCACGAGCCGGGCGCGCATCACGATCAGCCGTCCGGCTTCAAGGTGTTGCTGACCTGCCGGCCGCTATTGATCTTCGCCGGCGCCACCGTGCTGTTTCACTTCGCCAATGCGGCGATGCTGCCGCTGGTCGGACAGAAACTGGCGCTGGTGAACAAGAACCTCGGCACCACGCTGATGTCGGTGTGCATCGTCGCCGCGCAGGTGGTGATGGTGCCGGTGGCGGCGCTGGTCGGCCACAAGGCCGACGTCTGGGGCCGCAAGCCGATCTTCGCGGTGGCGCTCGCCGTGCTGGCGTTGCGCGGCGCACTGTATCCGCTGTCCGACAATCCGTATTGGCTGGTCGGAGTGCAACTGCTCGACGGCGTCGGCGCCGGCATCTTCGGCGCGCTGTTTCCGCTGGTGGTGGCCGACCTCACCCACGGCACCGGGCATTTCAACATCAGCCAGGGGGCGATCGCGACCGCGGCCGGCCTCGGCGCCGCGCTGTCGACAGGCTTCGCCGGACTGATCGTGGTCAGCGCCGGCTACAGCGCAGCGTTCCTTGCACTGGCCGGCATCGCCGCCGCGGCGCTAGTACTGTTCCTGCTGCTGATGCCGGAGACACGGCAACAGCAGCCGGCGACGACGCCTGCCGCAGCGCCGGACGCGGTGTCATCCACCGTCTAAGTCTCTCTGGCGGAGACGTCAGCTCTCGGTAAGCTGCTTCAAGATCGCCAGCAGCCGTCGTTCGGCGGCCGGTTTACCGACATTCGGCACGCCGGCCAGCACGTCACCGCCATGGCTTTCCGGCTTGTCATAGGCGCTGGCCACCGCGAACGGCACGTTCTGCGCCTTCAGTCGTTCCGCCACCGGCGTCACCAGCTCCTTGCCGAGATTGACGTCGAGCATTGCCACCGAGGGCAGTTCGGCATCGAGCAAACGAAGTGCATCTTGCACGGTTGCGACCGGTCCGATGATCCTCCAGCCATCGCCTTCGACCATCCTAACCAGATCCATCGCGATCAAGAATTCGTCTTCGACGATCAGAACCGTCTTCTGCACGATGCACTTTCAACTCGGGAGCGATTCACTCCTCAGAGGGATGATGATCCCAGCCCGTAAACCCTCGACGGCGTAATCGAGTTCCGAACGTCCGCCGAGGCTGTAGCTTGTCACCGAGCGGATCAGCTCCGTGCCGTAACCAGTGCTGGCCGGCGGCGTGACCGCCGGGCCACCAGTTTCAACCCAGCTCAGCCGCAGTTCTTGCTTGCCGGCGTCGACCGCCCAGGTCACCCGCACCTGTCCGCCCGGCGCCGACAGGGCGCCGTATTTGGCGGCGTTAGTCGCGAGCTCATGCAGGACGAGGCTGAGCGAGCCAAGCGAGCGCGGCGCGAGCACCACCGCGGGCCCGGACTCGATCGCAATCACCGCCGGGCCCCCCTTGTAGGGCGCCAGGATTCGCTGCAGCAGTTTGAGCAGCGCGGTCTCGTCCTGGGTGACGAACGCCAGGTCTTCGGCCTCCATCAAGGCGCCGAAGCGGCCGAGGAAGTCGTCCCTGTATTGCTTGGCGGTCCGCCCGTCCGTCGTGGTCTGCCGCGCCAGCGACTGCACCACGCCGAACAGATTTTTCATTCGGTGCCGCATCTCGCCGAGCAGCAAATCCTTGGCGGCGTCACGCCGGAACCGGTCGGTGGCATCGACGATCGACAGCAGCATCGAATGGCTGGCGTTGTCGGGATGCACCAGCGTGCGCGCGGTCAGCAGCATCGTCCGCGGCCCCAGGCCCGGGAAGACGTGATCGACCTGGTAGTTGATCACCGCCGTCGCCTTGGGAATGACCTCGAGCAGCAGCCGGCGCAGCTCGGGGATGTCCCATTGGCCGTTGCCGAGTTCGAACAGCGGCTGGCCGATCGTCTCGTAGCGATCGACCTTGAAGGTTTCGAAAAACGCGCGGCTGGCATTCTGCACGGTCAGATTGGCGTCCAGGACCAGCATCGGATCGGCGACCGTATCGACGATGCCTTGCGCCTGAACGTGGCTGGTGCGCAGCAGCCGATAAAGATCTTCCATATTCATGCTGACCAAACCTGAGACACGACCGCGAAAAGCTATCGAGAAACCCGCCCGGTCACAATCCGGGAACCCGGATGATGTTGAACGTGATACGGCAGTTTGGTGTCGAGAGAGTTTCATCCGGCGCTGCTAGGCTGCGTCGAACCGCAGCCCGCAAGACGCCCTCGCAAGAGTACCACCGATGCCGCCTGATCATTTTGACCCGTTCGCACTCGACCGCCGCACCGTGCTGCGCGGTGCGCTCGGCGCCGGGCTGATCGGCATCGTACCGGCGAGTTCCGGCGCAGCGACGCCGGTTTCATTCTCCACCGATCCGTTCACGCTCGGCATCGCGTCCGGTGATCCGGCGCCGGACGGTTTCGTGCTGTGGACGCGGCTGGCGCCGGAACCGCTGAAGCCCCGCGGCGGAATGAGCGCCCAGCCGGTCGAGGTGACGGTGGAGATCGCCGACGATCCGGCGATGACCCGGATCCTGCGCAGCGAGCGCACCACCGCCTATCTCGAACTGGCGCATTCGGTGCACGTCGAGGTCGAAGGCCTGGCGCCGGGACGCGACTACTTCTATCGCTTCCGCGCCGGCGGCGCCGACAGCCCGATCGGCCGCGCCCGCACCTTGCCGGCACCGGACGCGACGCTGCCACAACTCCGCTTTGCTTCGGCCGGCTGCCAGCGCTGGGAGGGCGGCTACTATGCGGCGTGGCGCGCGATCGCCGAGGATCAGCTCGATTTCGTGTTCCACTACGGCGACTACATCTACGAATACGGCTTCGCAGCCACCGATAAGAACGACGCGCCATGGCCGCGCACGATGCCGAAGGACTTTCCGGCCTGCTACACGCTGACCGACTACCGCCGCCGCTACGCGCTGTATAAATCCGATCCCGATCTGAAGGCCGCCCACGCCGCCTGCCCGTTCCTGATCAGCTTCGACGATCACGAGATCGCCAACAACTGGGCGAGCGACAGCGATCCAAAGCAGACGCCGCCCGAGGCGTTCCTGTTTCGCCGGGCGATGGCGCTGCAGGCCTGGTACGAGCACATGCCGGTGCGCCGGACGCAGCGGCCGCGCGGACCGGACGTGCAGGCGTATCGCGGATTTCGCTTCGGTAAACTGGCGGACGTCGCGGTGCTCGACACCCGGCAATATCGATCGCGCCAGCCTTGCGGCGACGGATTCCTGGCGGGCTGCACCGAGGCCGACGTGCCGGACCGCACCATGCTCGGCGCCGCACAGGAGCAATGGCTCGCGACGCGGCTGAAGCAGGGCGACGCGACCTGGCGGGTGCTGGCGCAGCAGGTGCTGTTTGCGCCGTTCGACTGGCGCGGCTTTCCCAAGATCGAAGACAAAGGCGAGCCGGTGTTCGATGTCGACACCTGGAACGGCGCCACCGCGGCGCGCGACCGGGTGATCGCGATGCTCGACGAAGCAAAGGTCACCAACGCCGTGGTGCTGAGCGGCGACCTGCACCGAGCGCTGGCGCTCGAGCTGCATCGCGACGCCCGAAATCCCAACTCGCCGTGCGTCGGCGTCGAGTTTCTGTCGACCTCGATCTCATCGGTCGGCGGCGCACCACCGGACGACGCGGCGATGGACACCATGCATCGCAACAATCCGCAGCTGAAGTTCTTCAGCGACCAGCGCGGCTACACGCGGCACACCGTGACGCCGCAGCAATGGCTGGCGGACTTCCGCGCGATCGACAGCATCGCCGTACCCGGACACCCCGCAACAACGATCCGCTCGCTCGTTGTCGAAGCCGGCCGCCCCGGACTCATCACTCGCTAACGACGATCGTAGGAGAGCGCGCCGCCGCGTGTGGTCGCGCTGGTCCTCGCCGAATCGCGCGCGTAGGATCATGCTGGCCGCTCAACGTAGCCGGCCGCGCTGCCCGCAGCGCGGGGACAATGCTCCAAGGGATGAGATGATCGAACCCCTCTATCCGCGATCGCGTATCAGCCGGCGCAGCGTTCTGCGCGGAGCTGCCGCGATCGCCGCCCTGCCGCTGCTGCCACACCGGGCGCGCGCAGCGGATTGGCCGACCCGGCAGGTGACGCTGGTGGTACCGTTCACCGCCGGCGGCACCACCGACATGCTGGCGCGGTTGATCGCCACCCGTCTCTCGGAGCATTACGGCCAGGCATTCGTGATCGACAACCGCGGCGGCGAGAGCGGCAATATCGCCGCCTCCTACGTCGCCAAGGTGCCGGCGGACGGCTACACCTTCATCGTCGGCACGCCCGGCATCCACGCCACCAATCGCCTCGTGTATCGGACCATGGGGTACGATCCGGCCACCGACTTCACCCCGGTGATCGTGATTGCCCGCGTACCGAACCTGTTGTCGGTGACCAAGTCGCTGCCGGTGACCAGCGTCACCGAACTGATCAGCTACGCACGGCCGCGCCCACGCGAATTGTTCTACGGCGTCTCGGCGCTCGGCTCGACCGGGCACCTGTCGACCGAACTGTTCAAGACGATGACCGGCGTCGAGATCACCGCGGTGCCGTACAAAGGATCGGCGCCGATGCTGCGCGACCTCGCCGAAGGCCGCGTACATCTCACCATCGACAATCTGCCGGCGTCCAAACCGCTGCTTGAGGCCGGCGAGATTCGTCCGCTCGCGGTGACCACCGCCAAGCGCTGGCCGCCGCTGTCGCATCTGCCGACCATCGCGGAAGCCGGCGTACCGGGCTACGAGACCGCCTCCTGGTTCACCATCGGGGCGCCGCGCGGCACCCCGGCGGAAATCGTCAGCAGCCTCAACGCTACGGTTGCGGCCTTCCTCGCGAGCGACAGCGGAACGGCGAAACTTCGTGACATCGGCGCTGACCCGGGCGGCGGATCGCCCGACGATATGCGGCGTCACGTCGAGGCCGAAATCGCGCGCTGGGAGAAAGTGGCGAAGACCGCCGGAATTGCGCCGCTATAGCTACGTCGCACTCATTGCAGCGTGTTCAAATTTGATCTTCGACAAAGGCGTGAGGCGTCGTGATTGCACCCGACGCGTGACACCTAAACCCATTACATCGTGCGCGTTTCAAAACATCGCATTTGAATCATAGGCATCCATTTAACCCTACCCGGGACTTAGTGTGGGTTTCGGTTTAATTCCACATTTTGAACTCTCTCCAACCCCTAAAGTTTGGCGCGTTATTTCGGGGGGTGGACCAATGAGAGCAACGACGGAAGCGGAAGTGTGCGTACCTGCAGGCGGTTTCGGCCGCCGCAAGGTGGCGCCGCGCGCCTGTGTCGTCGATCGCAAGCCGCACTTGCGCGCTTTTTTGGCCGACGCGCTGGAGGAGTTCCGATTCGTGACGGGGGAGTGCGCCGGCGCGCTGGAACTGCCGGCGCGGCTCGCCGAACATCAGCCCGACCTGCTGGTGATCGGTTCGAGCGTCGACGGCGTCGAAGCGGAAGCGATTCTCGATACGCTCGCGGCGACCTGTTTTACCGGCAGCGTGCTGACGATCGCGCCGCGCGAGACCATCATGTCGGACGCGATCCGCCAGCACGGCGCCGCGCGCGGCTTGCGGATGCTACCACCGTTGGCGACGCCGTTCAGCGTCCACACGCTGAGTCTTAGCCTCGCGCCGCTGCTGCCGCAGGAGCCGGCCCCCGAGCCGGAGATCGACGTCGCCGAGGCGCTGAAGGCCGGTTGGCTGGAGCTGTGGTATCAGCGCTGTGTCGATGCGCATTCGCTGACGCCGCAGGGCGCCGAGGCGCTATTGCGGATGCGGCATCCGAGCTGGGGCGTGGTCTCGCCGTCGGCGTTTCTGCCCGACGGCAACGATCCGCATTTCCGCGCGCTGTCGGAGTTCGTGGTCAAGCGCGCGATCGCCGACTGGCACTATCTGCTCGACCATCAGGGCCCGATCGATCTGTCGATCAACCTGCCGGTGAGTTTCCTCGGCAATGAGCGCGCGCTCGACGATCTGTCAGCCTGGGTGCCGCAGCATCCGGCGTTCGGCGGGCTGATCATCGAGATCGACGCCGTCGAGATCGTCGACCATCTGGACGAAATGGCCGAGATCGGCCGGCGGCTGCGGCTGCGCAACGTCGCGATCGCGATCGACAAGGTCGGCGCCGACTGGCCGGCGCTGATGCACCTCGACACCTTTCCGTTCGTCGAACTGAAGGTCGACCGCTCGTTCGTCACCGGCTGCGCCGATGACCGGCTGAAGCGCACGGTGTGCAAGCGGATCGTCGAGCTCGCCGGCGACTACGGCGCACGCTGCACCGCGACCGGAATCGAGACCCGCGCCGACTTCCAGGCCGCGCACGAGCTCGGCTTCGACAAGATGCAGGGCTATCTGTTCGGCAAGCCGATGGGCCTGAAGAAATTCGCCCGCGCCGCACACGCGCGTCCGGTGGCGATGCAGGACTGAGCGCGTTCGCGCATCAGTCGAACGTCATCTCCTGGCACTTGGAGACGTCGTCACCGAGACCCGACGCGATGGTGACACAGCCGCGGACACGGCGCTGCTTGGTATCGGCGGCCCACACCACATAGCCGCCGGCGCCGAAGAACGCGTTGGTGTTGGCCGGCTCGGTCTCGGCGCCGTCGAACTGATAGTCGCCATCGGCGTCGAAGATCCGCGGCCGCCGGAAGCAGCCGCCGTCAGTCTGAACGTTGATCACTTCCTTGTTGTCGCGCGTCATCGCCAGGCTGACGGCGCAGCGGAAGTATTCCGAGGTCTTGGTGTTGAACAGATACGCGTAGGACCGGCAGGTGGCGGTGACCAGCTTGCCCGGGCTCAGGCCGCGGCTGCAGGAGATACGCTGATTGTTGCTGAGCCGGTATTCGTCGGCGGAGGCCGGCGCTGCTGCGGCCAACGAAGCCAATCCGGCGATCAGCATCGCGCCGATCGAAAGGCCCTGCATCTGCATCGTCGTCCTCCCGCTGCGATCGTCGCGCGTGAACGGCGACTCGGTGGCCGAACCATAGCGGCGCGCCGACATCGGTAAAATCACAAAGTCGAACCAAATGGCGCTGACATCCGACCGACATCAGCATGCGGCATTGTTGACCGCAACTGATCGTTCGTGATTTGTTCAGAGACGGCCGCGCGGCACGATGGTCGACCGACTCGGTTTGTCACGGCCCGGCATGCTCTGGTTGGAGCCTCAGCGATGACCGCGTTTCGCACCACCCTGCTGATCGCCGCCGTGAGCCTTGCGGCGCTGACGTCGGTCGCTCACGCCGACGCCGGCGAGCCGTGGGTGCTGGCCCCGGACAAGGGCTACGGCTACACCCGCGACGGCAAAACGCTGACCTACAAGATGGGCACCAGCAACGCCAAGGAGCTGTTCAAGGGCGCCAGGAAGGTACCGCGCGAAACGCTGTTCTTTATCGGCGCCAACGGCCAGCTTTACATGCGCTCAGGGCCGTTCCTCGAAGGCGACGGCAACTTCAAGTTCGGCGCCGATCAGTAGCGCCGAACGCGACCGCGCTTCAGCGCTGCGCGCTGGTCTCGAACGCGGCGAACAGTTCGCGTGCGCCCGGATTGTTGCTGTTGGCGTCCATCCGCGCGTCGGTGACGGCGAGCAGCTTCGCCACGGTGTTGTGGCGGATCGCCACCGGATTGCGCTCATAGCCGGAGCGCTGGAAGAAGTTCGAGGTCGGTACCACCTCGCGCATCTCCTGCGGCATCGTCACCATGTCGAGCCCGGTGCTGTCGCCGGTGAGGTTCATCATCTCGAGCTCGGCGGCGGTGAGCCGCTCCGGATAACCCTTGCGCTGCGCGAACACCACCGAGGTCAGCAGCTTGTGGGTCTGCAGCAGCGGGCCGACATCGATGTCGAGCACCAGCGCGTGCACGCCCCAGCCCTGCGGGGTGCGGCCGAGTTTCTCGTGCTCGCTCCAATTGCCCGGGATCGAGCGCGCGAACGCCACCATCCGCTTCACCACCGCGATCTTGCGGTCGAGCGCCTGCCGCCGCGGCCCCGACAGCGTCGCGGCCTTCTCGCTGAGCGACTTGATGATCTGATTGCCCTGCTCGGCCAGCAGCACCAAAGTGTTGGTGGTGAGCAGCTGATTGTAGCCGATCGCGGTCGAGATCGGCCGCGAGCCGGGCCGCGTCTTGCTGAGCCCCGACTGCATGTCGTGATCGCCGTTGCCGCCGGTCTCGAACGCATAGACCCGCACCGCCTGATCACGGGTCAGGCCGGCTTCGCGGGCGGCACGGGCATAAGCGCGCTTGAACTCGACCTCGCTCGACGGACGCTGCGGCGTGAACTGATAGTATTCGGCGGCGGCGCGCACGAAGTCGGCGACCACCGGCAGCGACTTGCGTTCGCGTGGCGGTTCGGTCGACGGCTCCGGATCGATCGGCCGCTTCGGCCCGGTGTAGACCGGCGGCTGCACCAGCACGTAGTCGTCCATCGTGATCTGCTCGCCGGTGCGGCGCTTGGCATTGCGGATGCGCCGTCGCTCGGCGATCGCATCCCAATAGGCGCCGGCGTCGCGTTCGAATTCGGCGCGCGCGGCCTGATACTGCTGCAGCCGGTAGCGATATTCGGCGATCGCCTGCGGCGAGGCAGCTTGCGCCATCGCGTTCGCCACCGACGACGGCAGCGGCGCCGCGGTCTGGGCGAGCGCGTGGGATCCAAAAGCGAGCAGCGCAACCGGCGCGAGCCGGGCGAGATGGATGATCGAATGAGCCATGCCGCATCCTCGCCCGATAGGGTGAATGAACCGTTGCCCCACAGCTTGCGCCGGGCATCACAAGCTGTGAACCCGGCGATTGTTTGTTTGAGAAAGTCGTTTCGCTTGCGTGCACCACCGCACGGCGCAGGCTACTTCCAGGCGAACACCGGCTGTTCGAGATCGGCGACGCGGGTGACGCGGCCGGCCAGCACTTCGCGAAACTGATAGATCAGCGCCGCGGTCGGCGCGTGGATGAAGTCGTCCTCGTAGCGGAACCGAACCACGCGGCGTTCGCTCTCCGGGATCGAGGTGAAGTCGAACACATCCGGCGGCGCGATCTCGCCGAGGCCGACGTGATGCACCGAGGCGACTTCGTCCGGGTTCGGCGCCAGCGGCCCCGCCGCCGCAGCCCACGCCACCACCGGGGTCACCAGATAGCCGGACCGGGTCGGATAGTCGTCGAGGACGCCGAGCACGTCGCCGGCATGAAGCGCCAGGCCGAGCTCCTCGTGTAATTCCCGCAGCGCGGTTTCAGGCGCGGTCTCGCCGGCATCGCAGCGGCCACCGGGCAGCGCCCATTGATAAGCGTGGGAGCGCAGCCGCGGCGAGCGCCGCGTCAGCAGGAACGCCGCGCTGCCGTCCTCCATCGCCACCAGCGCGATCGCCACCGCGGCGCGCTTCAGTCCGGCCGGCGACAGGCCGTCGTCGTGGCGCGGAAAAGCCGCGCAGCGCGCGGCGATCAGGGCTCGGGTGGCATCATCGTGCGCGTGGCTCATCCGTCTTGACTACACTGCGCGCCTGAACGAGGAAACCGTTGCCGCCGCGCAACGCCATGCGGCGACGGAGACGCGATCGATGACCGAGACCACCACCGCCCGCAGCATGAAGGCCGACGGTTGGAGCGTGATCCACGACGACGGCTTCATCGATCTGGTCGGGCCGCTGTGGCACCGCTGCGTCGACGGCACCAACGAATACGCGATCGCGACCGCGGCCAAGCACCGCAACAAGCGCGGCCTGGTGCAGGGCGGGCTGATGATGACGCTGGCGGACCGCACCTCGGGCATTGCGGCGCGCGATCAGTCCGGCGCGCCGCATCTCGCCACGGTGCAGATGGACACGCATTTCGTCGACGCCGCCGAGATCGGCGACCTGCTGATCTCGCGGCCACGGGTGGTGCGGACCACGCGCAGCCTGATCTTCACCTCGACCGAAGTCAGCGTCGACCGCCGCTGCATCATCCTGGCGCACGGCGTGTTCAAGATCGTGCGGCCGCGCTGACAGCCGCCCTGCGGCTCAGGCGGCGCGGCACCACCGCGCCAGCGCGTCCAGCGTCACCAGGGCATCGCCCGCGCCCGCACCGGCCAGATGCCGATACGGCGCATCCGGCTCGCCCAGATCGCTCAGCACTGCGAGCGCGCCGGGGAAGTCGTCGCCCTCGGTATAGAGCCCCGGGGTGACGATGGTCGGCAGCCCGGCGGCGCGTGCGGCGCGCACCCCGTTGGTGGAATCCTCGAACGCGACGCAAGCGTCGGCCGGCAGCTTCAGTGCATCGAGCACATAGAGGTAGATGTCAGGCGCCGGCTTCTTGGCCGGCACCACGTCGCCGGCCCCGACCGCGTCGAACAGCGCCATCGCGTCCGGCCCGAGCGAGGACTGAAGCAGCGCCTCGACATTCGGCAGGCTGGTGGTGGTGGCAATGCCGAGCTTCACGCCGGCCGCCTTGGCCTCGCGGATCAGCCGCGCCACGCCCGGGCGCAGCGCGGTGCCGGCGGCGACCAGCGCGGTGTAGCGGTCGGTCTTGGCCCGGTGCAGTTCGGGGATCCGATCGGCCGCCCGCTCGGCGCCCTCCGGCTCCGACTTCAGGAAGTGAGCGATCCGCTCCTTGCCGCCGGTGACGTCGAGCAGCTTGCGATACAGCGTCGCATCCCAATGCCACGGCAATTGCTCGGTCGCGAAGGTGGCATTGAAGGCTTGACGGTGCAGTTCTTCGGTTTCCGCGAGGGTCCCATCGACGTCGAAGATCAGCGCAGAAGGTATCATGGAACCAATTTACTCTCGGACGGTGCGAAGCGTCCAAAAAATGAACACAAATCGGACCTGACAATGACTTGGGCAAGGTGTAAAGCAAACTTTACAATCACCATCAAGCGCTCCGATGTCCGATATCGAACACGATTATTCTGCTCAGCGCCGCTGCGAGAAGTGCGGCGGTGAAATGAAGCTGATCGGCCGTTTGCCGCGTCGGCTGCAACATCCTCCGCGCACCGTGTTCCGCTGCTCCGCCTGCGACGACGTCGTCCAGGAATAGCCGAGCCTATCCAGGCGCGCGGTCGCCCGGCGTCAGCGCGGCATCCATCAGCGTCTGCAATTGTTTGGCGGTGAACGGCTTGGCCAGGCAATAGACGCCGTTCTCGACCGTCATCCCTTCCCGCTTCAGCATCGCAGCATCGAATTCCGGCAGCATCCCGCTGATCACGATGATCGGCAGTGCCGGCCGCGCGGCGCGCACCGCCGCCAGCACGCTCTTGTCCTGCACCTTGGGCAGGCTGAGATCGATCAGCACCAGCGCCGGATCGCTCCGGCCGAGCCAATCGAGCGCCGCAGCCCCGCTGTCGAACACCGTGACCTGATGGCCGGCTTTGCTCAGCACCAGAGTCAGCACCGTGCGCACCGCCGGCTCGTCGTCGACGACCAGCACCTCCATCACCACCTCTTGGCAGGCGTAAGGACCGTGAGCGCCGCGACGCAAAACAAAGACCGGCTATGACGGTGTCAGATTGCTGCAGTTTGCGAAACGAGCGCAACTGGTAACGCTACGAGCGCGGGCAAAGATGCACGCGGGTTAGCGATGTTGGACTAGGCGAGTGCGGAAGCGAAGGGGAATGGTGCCCAGGAGCTCTAGGCCGAGGATTTGCGGAGTAGGACATTCATACGGGCAATGTCGCGTGGCGAAGACCTTGCCTGGTTGCATTGCAACACTATAACAACTCCAGAGTTTTGGGGTTGCGGCGGTGGGAAATCGATGGCGGCTGAGGCGGGCGCAATTGCAGGTGCGGTGACCGGCGGGATCACGTGGTGGACGATCATCAGCGCATTTGGCGGCTCGATTTTCGGCGCGACCGTCAGTGCTGTTGTGTCTTTCATCATCCAAAAGAGAAATCTGGATGCCGCGAAGAGGCAACGAGACGAAGACAAACTCGATTTACGTAAGGCCCGCGCGTATTCTCTGCTCTTCAAGATGATAAAGCTGGCATCGAGCTTGGAGAATCTTGGCAAGGCCCTGCAAGGCTGCTTTGAGCAGGCCCAGAAACAAGGGCTCACTGGGGCTCCGTGGCAAATCGTTCAGCCGATTGTGGGTGGAACAGACGAGATTCATTTCGCGCCCGAAGAAATGGCGCTCTTACTTTCAATTGACGACAAGCTATTCAACGAAATCGCTGCGCTAGACGAACTGCACAACAGCACAGCTGCGATTTTTGCGCTGTATGGCAATAAGCGAACGAGAATTTTGGAGCGCTTCGGGGCGACAATGTCTGGGAACATAGGCACAACCGGGCTCACGCAAGAACAACTGGATTGGCTCGCCCCGAGAGCAGCCGAACTCAACGGATTGATTGCGGCGATGCAAGAGCGTTCTCAAATCGACGCAAAGCAAGCATGGAGCGCATTGCTCAAGCTCCGAGACTCTCTGGAGGCGAACCTAGGGATCAGGCATCGCTTGGTACACAAATCTGAGATTGAGCCGTCCGCTCAAGCTTATGCTACTTAGAACAGATTGATCTGCTGCGCGGTTGCTGGCGCGGCCCTCGCTCTTCGGCGAATGGCGAGCTTCCGCGGCTTCTCTAAGGCGTCCCTCATTGCCATCCAGAAAGGCGGAAAGAAGGATGGTCCGAGACTCCTCGTCAACGTGACGTATACCTTTGCTGAGGAGCAGGCCGTCTACCACACTGATAGGGCTTAACTTATTGAAGGAATGGACGTCTTCAATAAAATGGTGCCCAGGGGCGGGATCGAACCACCGACACTGCGATTTTCAGTCGCATGCTCTACCAACTGAGCTACCTGGGCGTCGTCCGCCCGGTTCGAAACCGGGGGAGCGCCGGGTTATAGTCAGACACGGCGGCGCTGTCCACCCGTCGTGACGGTGTTTTGCCGGGGAAAAATTCACCGGATCGTCGCACAGCCGCCGCCCGGAATTCCGGCTCAATCCTCTTCGTCGTCGGCGGGCCGGCCGGGAATGGCATAGGAGCCGGACAGCCAGCGATTGAGGTCGACGTCGCGGCAGCGCTCGCTGCAGAACGGGTGCGATTCGGCGGTCGCCAGCTTGCCGCACACCGGGCAGGGCTTGGCGCCGCGTGCGGGCCGCTCGACCGGATCAGCCGGCATTGAGCCAGCCATGGCGGATCGGGAAGCCCTCGCCGCCGAGCAGCGAAATGGTCTCATACAGCGGCAGCCCGACCACGTTGGTGTAGGAGCCGACCAGCTTGACCACGAACGAGCCGGCGATGCCCTGCACCGCATAGCCGCCGGCCTTGCCGCGCCATTCGCCGGAGCCGACATAGCCGACGATGTCCTCTTCGGACAGCCGCTTGAACCGCACCCGGGTCTCGACCAGACGTTGCCGGAACGCCTCCTTGGGCGTGACCAGGCAGACGGCGGTATAGACGCGGTGATTACGCCCCGACAGCAGCCGCAGGCACTGCGAGGCTTCGTCGGTCAGCTCGGCCTTCGGCAGGATGCGGCGGCCGACCGCCACCACTGTGTCGGCGGCGAGCAGATACGAGCCGCGCAGATCGTCGTCGAGCTGGATCGACTGCAGCGCCGCCTCAGCCTTGGCGCGGGCCAGCCGGTTGGCGCAGGCGCGCGGCAGCTCGCCGCGGATCGGCGTTTCGTCAACGTCCGCCGGCCGCAGCGCATCGGGCTCGATGCCGGCCTGGTTGAGCAGCGCGAGCCGTCGCGGCGAGCCGGAGGCGAGAACGAGTTTGGGGCGGCCGAGCATGCGGAACTTTTGATTCGACGGGGTGGCGGGAGAGAGCGCGGAACCTATCGGAAGGCGAGTGCCGGGACAACAGGCGCCGGGCACAGAGCAGGACAGTCAACGCGCCGGCCAGTTCCAGGATGGACGCTCACCATCGCGGACCAGCGTCTCGCTCAGCTCTTTCTCGAGCACGATCTCGCGGCTGTCGGCCTCGCGGCGCAGCGCCGAGACCAGCCCGTCGGCATGCGACACCACAACGATCTGCGAGCGTGTCGCGGCTGCGGCGATCAACCGGGCCAGCGGCGCGAGCAGATCCGGGTGCAGGCTGGCCTCAGGCTCGTTGAGGATCATCAGCTCGGGCGGCCGCGGCGACAGCAGCGCGGCGACCAGCAGCAAATAGCGCAGCGTGCCGTCCGACAATTCCGCGGCTTTCAGCGGACGCAGCAGGCCGTGCTGCGCCATCGCCAGTTCGAAATAACCATCGGCCTCGGACACCTCCAGCCGCGCACGCGGAAAGGCATCGTCGATAGTGGCCGCAAGCGCCTCGTGATCGCCGATCTCCAGGATGGTCTGGATCGCTGCCGCCAGATCGGCACCGTCGCCGCCGAGCACCGGCGTGCGGGTGCCGATCTGCGGCCGCCGCGCCGGCGCATCGCGATCGGTACGCAGCTGATCGTAGAATCGCCAGTCTCGCATCCGATCGCGCAGCAGCAACAGCTCGAGCGCCTCGCGCGGATCGGCGCCGTGAGTCATCATGCTGTCGGCGGGGCTCAGCGACCGATACACCTCGCGCCACTGGCCGCCGTCATCGCGCACCCGCACGAACGGACCGCGCCGTTCGGCAAACGCGTTGGCGCGGCCGAGCAGTTCGCCGGTCCACACGCTCTCGACCTTGATCTCCGGATCGCGCGTGAACCTCGACGCGTGCGGCCCATCCGGCGGCGGCGGCAGGCCGAGATCAATCGCGTAGCCGTAATCCGGGCCAGAGAACCCGAGCTTGATTGCAATGCGGGTGCTGCGCGTCGTCCCCTGCACCGGATGAACGCCGCGTTTCATCGTGCGCGACAGCGTCTCGGGCCCGGCCCACAGCGTCGACGGCAAGCCGCCCTCGGCGGCCAGCGATTGAATCACCCGCCCCTGCGCGATCTCGGCGAGCAGCCGCAACGCGCGATACAGGCTCGACTTGCCGGTGCCGTTGGCGCCGGTGACGACATTCAGCGGCCCGAGCGACAGCCGAACATCACGCAGCGATCGATAGCCCGAGACAGCGAGACGCGTGATCATTGCGATTTCCGATCGTGTACTAGCGCTTGATGGATAGCAGATACCGAGCGAGCGGCCAAAGCACGGAGCCGCAGTCTGCGAAGTGGGCGCGCTTCTCTTTGCATGCTTGCGCCCTTCCCCCCGCGCGGAACGTCATTCCGGGGCGCTCGCGCAGCGAGCGAACCCGAAAGCTCGATGTGCAGGGGGGCCGTGATCCACAAGCTCGGGATTCCGGGGTCGCGCCTGGCGGCGCGCGGCGGATGACAGACGTGAAGAGGTGAGACTACTCAATGCGCAGCGCGAAACAGGGTAATGTTTGACCGGAACAGATCACCGGCTCACAACTACTCGTTCCCGCCGCTGTGGCGGCCGAAGCGTTTGTAGATGCGTTGCATCAGGGAGTCGGCGACTTCGCGGTAGGCGGCGAGCTTCTGTTCGCGGTTGCCTTCGGTGCCGGTGGGATCGTAGGTCGGCCAGTATTCGACGTCGACCGCGTGGGCACGGGTCAACTCCAGCGCCTTGTGGTGCGCCTCCGGCGACAGCGTGACGATCAGGTCGAAGTTCAGCCCCTCGTAATCGTCGAGCTCTTCGAGAGTGGTCGGCTTGTGCTTGGAGATGTCGAGACCGCGCTCGGCCATCACCGCCACGGCGAATGGATCGAGCTCGTGAGTCTTCACGCCGGCGGAGCGCACATACATCGTGCGCGGCGCGATGCCGCGCAGCATCGCTTCGGCCATCGGCGAGCGCACGCTGTTCATGCCGCAGGCGAACAGCACCGCGTGCGGCAGGCCGGTCCGCGACGGCGGTGTCATCACCATCGTCCGCCGCCGCTCGGCCCACGCCAGGTTGCCCCGCGCGCGCCGTGCATCATCAGCCCTTCCAGTGCAGCACGGAAATCAGCGTGAACAGCCGCCGCGCGGTCTCGAAATCGATACGGACCTTGCCGGCCAGCCGCTCCTGCAGCGTGCGCGAGCCTTCGTCGTGGATGCCGCGGCGGCCCATGTCGATGGCTTCGATCTTGTCGGGCGTGGCGGTGCGGATCGCCTGATAGTAGCTGTCGCAGATCATGAAGTAGTCCTTCACGATGCGGCGGAACGGCGTCAGCGACAGCAGATGGGTGATCACCGGCGCACCATCCTCGCGGCGGATGTCGAACATCAGCCGGTTGCCGGTGATGCCGATGTGCAGCGTGAACGGCCCCTCACCCGCGCCCTCGGGCGCGAACAGGTTCTTTTCGACCAGGTCGTAAATCGCGATGGCGCGCTCGTGCTCGATGTCCGGTCCCGAGCGCCCGATCGATTCCTCGTCGAGCGTCACCGCGACGATGCGATTGTTGGAATCGTCTGGTTCCGGATTGCTCATCGCTGATTCAGACGCAGTCCCACCGATCGCGCATGCGCGTCCAATCCTTCGGCCTTGCCGAGCGCCATCGCGGCCGGGCCGAGCGCGGCGAGCTGTTCGGGGCCGCACTTCAGGATCGAGGTGCGCTTCATGAAGTCGAGCACGCCGAGGCCCGACGAGAACCGCGCCGAGCGCGCGGTCGGCAGTACGTGATTGGAGCCGCCGACATAATCGCCGATCGCTTCCGGCGTATGGCCGCCGAGGAAGATCGCGCCGGCGTTGCGAACCTTGGCGGCGAACGCTTCCGGATCGGCGGTCATGATCTCGAGATGCTCGGCCGCAATCGCGTTGGCGAGCGGGATCGCGTCGTCGAGCTTGGCGACCTTGATGATGGCGCCGAACTCGTCCCACGAGGCGCGCGCGATCTTGACCCGCGACAGCGTGTTGAGCTGCGCCGCGACCGCGCGTTCGACGTCGGCGGCGAGCACCGCGCTATCGGTAATCAGAATCGATTGCGCATTGGCGTCGTGCTCGGCCTGCGCCAGCAGATCGGCCGCGATCCAATCCGGATTGGCGGTCTTGTCGGCGACCACGACGACTTCCGACGGGCCGGCGATCATGTCGATGCCGACGCGGCCGAACACCAGGCGCTTGGCAGCGGCCACATAGGCGTTGCCGGGGCCGACGATCTTGGCAACCGGCTGAATCGTCGCGGTGCCATAGGCCAGCGCGGCCACCGCCTGGGCGCCGCCGATGCGGTAGATCTCGGTCGCACCGCCGAGCTTCGCCGCAGCCAGCACCAGCGGATTGAGCGTGCCGCCGGGCGACGGCACCACCATCACCACACGCTCCACCCCGGCAACCTTAGCCGGAATCGCATTCATCAGCACCGACGACGGATAGGCCGCGGTGCCGCCGGGCACGTACAGGCCGACCGCTTCGATCGGGCTCCAGCGCCAGCCGAGCTCGACACCGAGCGGATCGGTGAAGCGATCGTCCTTCGGCAGCTGCCGGCGATGGAAGAACTCGATGCGGTCACGCGCCAGCTTCAGCGCGTCGACCGTCTCGGAATCGCACGCCTTCACGGCGGCTTCGACCTCGTCCTCGCTGATCCGCATGCCGGCGGCATCCAGCGTCAGCCGGTCGAACTTCTCGGTCGCCTCGAGCAGGGCAGCGTCGCCGCGATGCGCCACATCGTCGACGATGGCGCGGGTGGCGGCCTCGATATCCGCCGCGACCTCCCGCTTCATCGCCAGGAAGGCTTTGAATTTGGAAGCAAAATCGGGACTGGCGTTATCGAGACGAAGGGGCATGTCGATTGATCCGGCAGGCGGCTGCGGCGGGGCGGCCTCTGCTCAATGGCGCGGCGCCTTACCGCCGTCAACCCTCATAACCTGCGGGGTTTGGCGGACACCGCGGAGCGACCCTGCAGCGCACTCAGCCGAGTCCACCGAGGTTTTCCGGCGGAGCCTCGCCATCGCCGACGCCGAGCGCGTCCGGACCGAGATCGGTCAGGGCGCATTCGAGGCATTCGACGTCGAGGCGCAGCATGCCGCCGCGGGAGAACATCAGCACCACGCTGCCGCCGGGCGGCTCCGGCGCGATGTAAAATTCGAGGCCGATCAATTCGAGCGCCTCATCCTTGGCGTTCATGTCGATCGCGCGCGACTTGCAGGCCAGCACGCGCTCGAACCGCAGCGCCGCGATCAAGCGGCCGGGGACCGGTTCGCCCGACAGCGTCTGCTCCCAGTCGAGCCGGTGGAGGCCGATCACCAGGCGCTTCTCGGCCTGGCGCCAGACGATATCGCCGATCTCGACCCGGGCGTCCTGCACATGCGCGGAGATCACCGCAAGATCGTCGGGATCGAAGGCAAGCAGCTTGAGATCGCCCACGGCCGGCCCCTTCGCGGCGTCAGCCGCTGATGCGCTCGATATTCGCGCCGCAGGCCGACAGCTTCTCTTCGAGCCGTTCGAAACCGCGGTCGAGATGATAGATGCGGTTGACCATGGTCTCGCCTTCGGCGGCGAGCGCCGCGATCACCAGCGACACCGAGGCACGCAGGTCGGTCGCCATCACCGGTGCGCCGCGCAGCCGATCAACGCCGTCGATGGTCGCGGTCTCGCCGTCGAGCGAGATCTTGGCGCCGAACCGCGCCAGCTCCTGGACGTGCATGAAACGGTTTTCGAAGATCGTCTCGGTGATGTGCGAGGCGCCCTTGGCGCGGGTCATCAGCGCCATCAGCTGCGCCTGCAGATCGGTCGGGAAGCCCGGGAACGGCGCGGTGGTGACGGTCACCGGGCTGATGCCGGCGCCGTTGCGCGAAACCTTGATGCCGTCGTTGTTGACCGTGATGGTGGCGCCAGCCTGGCTCAGCACGTCGAGCGCCGCCTGCAGCAGCTCGGGACGGGCACCGGAGAGCTGGACCTCGCCGCCGGCCATCGCCACCGCCATCGCATAGGTGCCGGTCTCGATCCGGTCCGGCAGCACGGTGTGGCGTGCGCCGTGCAGCTTGGCGACGCCCTCTATGGTGATGCGCGGCGTGCCGGCGCCGGTGATCTTGGCGCCCATCTTGTTGAGGCAGTCGGCGACGTCGACGATCTCCGGCTCGCAGGCGGCGTTGTCGATGATGGTGGTGCCCTTGGCGAGCGCCGCCGCCATCACCGCCACATGGGTGCCGCTGACCGTGACCTTGGGAAACGTGATGGTCGCGCCTTTGAGGCCGCCCGGCGCCTTGGCGATGACGTAGCCGCCGTCGATCGTGATCTCGGCGCCGAGCTTTTCCAACGCCATGATCAACAGGTCGACCGGCCGGGTGCCGATCGCACAGCCGCCCGGCAGCGACACCTTTGCTTCATGCATCCGCGCCACCAGCGGCGCGATCACCCAGAAGCTGGCGCGCATCTTCGACACCAGATCATAGGGCGCGGTGGTGTCGACGATGGTCTTGGCGGAGATGTGCAGGGTCTGGCCCTGATATTCATGATCGCCCGGGCGCTTGCCCGCCGCCATGATGTCGAGCCCATGGTTGCCGAGGATCCGCTGCAGCAGCGCGACGTCGGCGAGCCGCGGCACATTGTCGAGGATCAGGGTCTCGTCGGTGAGCAGGGCCGCGATCATCAGGGGCAGCGCCGCGTTCTTGGCCCCCGAAATCGGGATAGTGCCCCGCAACTCGTTGCCGCCGATGATCTTGATCCGATCCATGCCGATTCCCGCTGATTTGCTGTGGAATTATACGGCAGGAGCGCCGCCCGTGGCAAAAGCGTGGAATTTGAGGCGATTTCAAGGGCGGGGCGGTCGCGGCAGGCCCTGAGCGGCCTGCCGGCTTTGTCGACGAGGGGCCGAAATCCGCCTTACCAGCGCTGGCCGTAGGTCCGGTAGTCGCGGTGGCGCGGCTCGCGGAACGCAGCCCGCGGGTTGACGATGCAATCGGCCAGCCGGCCCGAGGCAGCGGCCCGGCACTGCCCATACGAGGCGTAATTGCAGTCGCCCGGATAGCCGTAGCCGGGCGAGGTCAGGCAGTAGGGATAGTCGCGCGCTTCAGCCGGGGTTGCCGCCGAGAACAGACCGGCACCGGCAAGGACGGCGGCGAACGCGAGGGCGGCTGTGCGCGGCGTCGCGCCACTCTTCAATTTCGATAGCATTCCTTGATCCTCCGTGATCTGCCGCACCAACCGAGCTTCGGCTTTGTCGTTCCTGCTCGGCGAATGGTTCGCAGCACCGTGATAGCAGCGCAAGCTTCGGCCGCCGCCCCGCATCACGTTTTGATACCACGAGTTTTGCCGATGTGACCGCATTCCGTCGTGCGCGCCGGAACGACGTCGCTAGGCCGCGGTTGGTGAGCCAGTCGGTGCAATCGCACCATTCACCCGATGGAGGTTCTATGACATCCCGACTGACTCGATTGACTGGTGTTGCTGCCGCCGCGCTGCTGGCGACCACGATGGCCGCGGCTGCGCAGAGCCAGACCGATTCCCGCGGCAACGCGATGGGCTCGCAGAACGTCGGCAACGGCGCCCCGCACACCGCCACGATGGCCCCCGGCACCACAACCGGCATGGGCGGCAAGGGCATGAACGGCGCCAATCATCCCACCCCGTCCTCGACCCAAGGCGACACCGGCCCGCGCGGCAACAACAACGGCACGATCAGCGGCAACGCCGGCCGCTAACCGCTCAGGCGGACCGGATTACTTCAGAGCCCTGGCTTCGGCCGGGGCTCTTTTCGTTGGTGGGATCAACCGGCCAGATAGCTGTGCAGCGCGGCGACCACCTGGGCGCCCTCGCCGATCGCGCCGCCCACCCGCTTGACTGAGCCGGAACGGACGTCGCCGACCGCGAACACGCCGGGCACCGAAGTCTCCAGCGCCTGCGCCGGCCGCTGGCCTTCATCCGCCAACGGCCCGCCGGTGACGACGAAGCCGGCGCGATCCAGCGTCACGCCGCAGCCGTCGAGCCAGCCGGTCGCCGGATCGGCGCCGACGAACAGAAACAGATTGCTGACCGCCATAGTACGGTCCTCGCCGGAGAGCCGGCTGCGCAGTGTCGCCTGCCTCAGGCCGGTTTCGGGGGAACCATCGAGCGCCACCACCTCGGTGTTGAATACCAGCTCGATGTTCGGCGTCGATTCGATCCGCTCGATCAGATAGCGCGACATGCTGGCGGCAAGCCCGCCGCCGCGAACCACCATGTGCACGCGCGCGGCGTGGCCGGACAGAAACACCGCGGCCTGCCCGGCCGAATTGCCGCCCCCGACCAGGATCACGTCCTGCTGCTTGCACAGCCGCGCCTCGATCGGCGAAGCCCAGTAGTACACGCCGCGGCCTTCGAACTCGGGCAGCCGCTCGATCTGCGGCCGGCGATAGCGTGCACCGCTGGCGACCACGATGGCTCGGGCGCGCAGCTCGCCGCCGTCGTCGAGCGCCAGCTTGAAGGTGCCGTCATTGCAGCCGCAGACCAGCGACTTCACCTCGGTCGGGATCATGATATCGGCGCCGAATTTCTGCGCCTGATTGTAGGCGCGCGCGGTCAGCGCCATGCCGGAAATGCCGGTCGGGAAACCGAGATAGTTTTCGATCCGCGCGCTGGCGCCGGCCTGGCCCCCGAACGCGCGCTGATCGCACACCGCGACGGCCAGCCCCTCGGAAGCGGCGTACACCGCGGTCGACAACCCTGCCGGCCCCGAGCCGACGATCGCAACGTCGTACAGCTTGGAGCGATCGATGTGGCCGTTCATCCCCATCGCCCGCGCCAGCTCGGCCTCGCTGGGGTTGCGCAGCACCGTACCGTCCGGCGTCACCACCAGCGGAAGATCGCGCGGCGCCGGCGAATAGCGCGCCACCAGCTCGGCGGCGTCGTGATCGTTCGCAGGATCGAGCAGATGATGCGGCCAGCCGTTGCGGGTGAGGAAGCCCATCAGCCGCACCGCGTCCGACGCATTGGCAGAGCCGATCAGCACCGGGCCGCCGACGCCGCCCTGGATCAGATTGACCCGGCGCAGGATCAGCGCCCGCATGATCCGCTCGCCGAGATCTGCCTCGGCAACGAGAAGACCGCGCAGCCGATCCGGCGGGATCAAAAGACATTCGACCTCACCCTCGGCGATGCCGTCCACCAGCGCGACGCGGCCGGACAGCTGGCCGATCTCGGCCAGGAACTGCCCGGGCCCCTGCTCGGCCACCGGGGTGATGTGGCCGAGGCCGTCGCGCTGGCTGACCGCGACATGGCCGGACAGCACCACGAACATCCCCGGACCGGGCTGGCCGGTCTCGAACAGCCGCGCGCCGTCGGCATAGCGCCGCACCTCACCGAACCGCCGGATGCGATCGATCTCGGCCGGTGTCAGCTCCGGAAAGGTCTGATCGTGGCGATCGACCGGCCTGACCTGAGAGGCATCCGGCCGGTCGTTCTCAGAACTGGAATCCGCCATGCCTCTGCCTCTTCGCTTGGTCGCGCCGGTTGTCAGTCGCCGCCAGCATCACCGCGCTGGCTGGCGGTATCATGACCGCCGGTATCCGGCGTGTCTTGCACGATCGCGACAGGGCGTGCGGGCTCCGGCTCGGCGCGGCCGCGGGCCTGCGCTTTGCGGCGCTTCAGATTGGCGCGCAGCGCCTCGGCCAGCCGCTGCTCGCGACCAGAGCCTCGCGGGGGCGAATTCTGCATATCGGCCATGGTGAATACTGCTGAACTCTCGGTTCCATTGTTCGACATAATGGCTTCGGCATGTTGCCGCGAGTGAGACAGCCATGACAATCGAGGTTTCGGGGATCGCCCCGGCTGCGCAGCGCACGCTGGCGGTCTGGCACGACGTGTTCGTCAGCCGGGACTGCGACCGGATGCGGCCGCTGCTCGCCGAAACGGTCGTGCTGCATTCCCCGGTGGTGCGGTCGCCGATCGTTGGCCGCGCCGCCTGCCTGCTGGTTCTGTGCACCGTCTCCAGCATTTTTCAAGGGTTTCGCTACCATCGCACCTACGTTGGCGGTTCACAGGAGGTCGCACTGGAATTCAGCGCCGCGATCGACAGCTGGGATCTCAAGGGCATCGACCTGATGCACTTCAACGACGACGGCGAAATCGCCGAATTCGAGGTCCTGATCCGCCCGTTGCGAGCGCTGTCGGCGCTCGGCGAGGAAATCGGCCGCCGCATCGGGCCTCAGCTCGTGCAGATCAAGCGCGGCGATCCGGTCCGCTGACCCTGGTTGGCGAGGGCTAGAGCCCGCCAGCCGGCGAGCGGCTCGGATGCTGCGACCAATTCGCGAACCTCATGGCCGGTTTTTCCCCGGCATCCGGCGCGATCCGCTTGCGCCGGCGGATGCCCTGTGGCAAGGAACGGCCGCGCCGCGCGGGAGCCCCACTGGCTGATTCCCCGCCCGGTCGATGCTGCCGTAGCTCAGTGGTAGAGCACTCCCTTGGTAAGGGAGAGGTCGACAGTTCAATCCTGTCCGGCAGCACCAGCCATCCCCCTGATACTGTTGATTTTGTTGAATTTCATGGCTTGGGTGTCACGCAAAAGTGTCACGCAACTATGGTTTCACTGCGGTTCAAAATGGCCAAACGAGCTGGCTCGTCTATCCCTCAATTTCGTGTCGCCATCGATCGAGACGTTCTTCCTGCACTGCGAGGCAAGAAGGTCTTGTTCTACCTCTCCGAGACAGCCGGACCGCCGTTCATTGCGGTGGCGAAAATCGGCAAAGAGATTCAGTTCTCTTACAGGACCAAGGACACATATGTTGCGAAGGCTCGGGAGCTTGATGCCCTCCGGCATCTGAACAGATTGATCGCACTTACGAGAACCGAGCCCGTCCATCTATCTCATCGAGCCCTGAACGCTTACGCCGGCGAAGTGTACCGGCTTTACGTCAAAGCTCATTACGAGAATCCTGGCGAAACGATCCATGTTCGCTACCACAAGGCGCTGCATCGCGCCGTCATGCAAGGCCGGATAGCCACTCCACCGCCCGCATTACTCAACACGGAAGATGCCACTGTTGCCGTCGATATGCTCGGCACGGGCGATTTGACGGCCGCAGTTGACGCTCTTCCTCCAGGCCAACACGACGGGCTTGAGGATCGCTTCGGCCTGTTGGCTGACTGGGTGTTGATCACGCACCAGATAAATTTAGCGCCAGAGCTTCGGCGGAAGTTCTTGCAGCTTGTCGCACAAGCGTCGCTTGATGCCGGCTGGCAGATACGACGTTTCAGTGAGAACGATTATAGCGACGACCCTAACGCCAAGAGGTTTCCTCCGATTGATGCGATGCCCCCCCCGCCACCCCTCGACAGACAATCACGGGCCTGTTCGAGTCGTGGTGGGAGGTATCGAAGACCCGCAATCTCAGGTGCGACGACTCCTATCGCAAATCAGCCCAAATTAGATATCTCGCAGAACTAGAAGTTGCTCCGGTTGGGATCGTCTGTGCGCCTAGAATACCAAAAAGGACCCGATTGTGATCTCTAGCGCTCAACGCGGTCAGTTCGTGGAACTACGTCGCACATTCCACGAGCTATTGCACAACGCCGATACGACAGATGACACTGAGCTGACTAGTTCGCCGCATTTCCGGCAACAACTCGACTGGAGCGAATTACTATCAAGGCCGCGCGTGGCAATATTGTCCGAAGCAGGATCGGGCAAGACCGAAGAAATACGCCAAACTGCAAGGCGGCTTCGTTCAGATGGGAAGGCTGCATTCTTCCTCCGCCTTGAATTAGTACCTGATGACTTTGACATCGCGTTTGAAGAGGGCACATCGGACGATTTTCTCACTTGGCTCTCTTCCACGACCCATGGTTGGCTTTTGCTCGACTCCGTTGATGAGGCAAGGCTTCGGAGCCCTAAGGATTTCGAGAGAGCCATACGAAAGATTGGAAAGCTCATCGAGAACGCGAAATCTCGCGTCAACATTATCCTGACAGCACGAACCCATGCGTGGCGCCCCAAGACAGATCTTCAATTATGCCAGCGCCTACTGGGCTTTCCGCTCCCCAGAACAGTATCTACTGATACTGCAGAGAACGAGCAATTCGATGTTCAGCGTCATGAAAATGTAGGCATCAGCGGAGCCGTCGGCAGTGAGCAGACCAGCGACGACGCATCCAATGCACTCTTAGTCGTCGGACTGGACGATCTATCTCCTCAACAAGTAACCACGTTCGCTACGGAACGCGGGCTGCGCGATGTCACGACCTTTGTTAAGGAGATCGACCGACACGACGCTTGGCCTTCGACTACCCGCCCTCAAGACCTCGATGAGCTTATTGCCTATTGGATAGACAAGGGCCGGATCGGCACCCGCCTTGAAATGGTCCGGAACAATATTGATCGCCGTCTCATAGAACGCGATCAACAACGAGCGGAAATGTACCCTCTACCGGACGCTAAGGCGCGAGAGGGGGTAACGCTGTTGGCTGCTGCAACAACGCTAGCACAGAATCCAACGATACGCGTACCAGACGGCGCGGAGACCTCTAAGGGCATCGATCCACGATTGGTGCTCCCCACATGGTCAGATGCTGAGATTGCAACGCTCCTTTCACGCCCTATTTTCGACGACGCAATTTACGGATCAGTCCGCTTCTATCATCGCTCGGTCCGTGAATATCTCGCGGCCAGTTGGTTACAACAGCTATTGGAAAGGCCTTCATCTCGGCGAGCGATAGAATCCCTGATTATCCGCGTCCAATACAACCTCGAAGTCATCGTCCCAACGCTGAGACCAATCCTTCCGTGGCTTGCGATCTTTGATGAACGAATCAGGCAGCGACTGCGCTCAATCTCCCCAGAAATCTTCTTCGAGGGTGGCGATCCAAGTGCACTACCGCTGGCTCTTCGCATAGAAATTCTTACTGATATATGCGGCAAGATTTCTAGTAACAAGATCACTAACTCCGCTACTGAATATGCGGCGATACAGCGGTTTGTCCAGGTCGACATTGCCGAGCATGTCCGCTCTCTCCTCGCTCGCTACAGCGACGTGGAAGAGGTCGTGCGGCTCCTTATGCGTGTAGTGCAATTGGGCCACCTAACCTCGCTTCTGCCAGAGGCTAAGCAGATTGCAACTTCCAGGACCACCACCTTATATTCAAGGGTAGCAGCAGTCCGCGCGTTGCGCGATATCGGCACTCCGGACGACCAGTTCGGATTGTTGACTGAGATTGCGAATGAGCCGCCCCCTCTACCACGCGCATTGGCTTGCGAATTACTCAGCGGCCTACAGTCATCACGCGATGTTATCACTGCTGCCTTGGGCCTCATCGAAAAAATTGATGGTCGGAAAGCATCGTCATTCGATAGGCTTGAAGATGATTTCACAACTCTTATCGAGGGCACGGGAACATCTCTATTGCCTGATGTGATCGAGCGTCTAAACGATCTTCTCACCCGTCCGCCTGTCGTTGAGCGCTTTGATTGCGAAATATCTCAGAAGTATTCTTGGACAATTAAGGCGGCCATTCACGCGGTTGAGAGGTTAGCCGCCGAACGCAGCCCTCAGGCACTCAGCGCATGCAGCCTTGACATAATTCACAAGATTAGCGCCTCCGCGAACTGGAATCACCATTTCGAAGAAATGAAGGAAGGACTTGAGCGCGCGATCTCAGATTGGCGCGAATTGAACGACGCCTCCTTTTGGCACGACGTTTCAGTTAGGCGGCAAATGTTGAGCCACAAGACCCCTAGCGAGCGACTCATCAATTACCGGCAGGCTCAAATGTTTGGCGCCCTCTGGCGCTTCGTGGCCGACGACTTCGACCGTGTATTTAGCTGGATCGAAGCACGAGCCGATCGCGACGATAGGCTCGTATCTTTGACTTTGGCCTTTGCGATTTATGCCCAGAACGACAAGCCCAAAGATTGGATTGATCGTCTTACTGAGGTCGGCTCTTCCGACCCCGAATTGAAAGAAATGCTGAGATATCTTTCAGCACCATCGCCGCAATACAAGCAACAAACGCGTCAATTCGCAAAATACCAACGAAAGAACGCTGCCCGCGCAAAAAGGCAATCCGACCAACTCCAGCGCGATACAGAATTTGTGATAGCGCATGTCGACCTGCTTCGAAACTCACAGTTGCCAAATCCGGATGATCTCTCGCGTATTCAATGGTACCTACACGAAAGGTTGCGCGAGACAGGGCAAAGCTCGAACAAGTGGGCGGACAGCCGGTGGCGCGAACTCATACCGACCTTTGGCGTGGAGGTGGCGACTGCTTATCGAGATAGCGCGATTCGCTATTGGAGACACTATCAACCCACCCTTCGCTCGGAGGGAGCCAAGCCTCACGAAACACCTAATAAGGTGATATTTGGCCTTTCGGGGCTGGCTATCGAATCTCAAGAAAACCCCCGCTGGATTGAAGCAGTAAATTCGAAGGATGCGGATCGGGCAACACGGTACGCCCTTCTTGAAATGAACGGATTTCCGGAATGGTTTCCGAGGCTTTATAGTTTCCACAAGGAGACTGCGCTAAGAATCATAATTGGCGAGATCGAATATGAACTCAGGACAGAGAGAGAGTTGGTGAAGCTAGCTACTATGTTCTGAGTGATATTTACTCCTCAGGGGAGTGGTCCTGGCCGGACGTAGGACCGGTGCTCCTTTCGATTCTAGATCGGTTTGAACCGGCCAATTCAACGACTCTCCGGAAAATGCTGACAGTCATTCTAGGATCAAGGGTTGAAGACCTCGACATTGCTAGCCTCGCCGCTAGAAAGGTCACTGAAGACCAGTCCGCGAACCTCGCCGAATGGCTGGCTTTATGGGTCAGCGTCGAACCTGATCAAGCAGTTGCGCAGCTCGCCAAAACTCTATCGGGGATGGAAAGCGGCGAGGACAAGACCACTTTCGCCATGAAGTTCGTTACAGAACTTTGGGGCGGAAGGCGATCGGATGCGCTGACGGTTAGAAAGCGATTCATTACGCCACAGCATCTGAAGTCGCTCTACTTGCTGATGCGGCAATACATACGTGAGGAAGACGACATTGATCGTCTCGGGACGGGCACATACTCGCCCGGGCTGCGCGATGACGCGCAGGATGCACGAGATCGGATTATCCAAGAACTGAATAGGCTCCCGGGAAAGGAAACCTTCGTTGCTTTGAGCGAGATAGCGTCCGTTCGGCGTACTGATAAATCACACCACTCGATCGAGCTGCTATGTTTGAGAAGAGCTGAGCAAGACGCTGATCTAGAGCCTTGGTCGGAGACAAATGTTCGCGAGTTCAACGATCGGCTAGACCGAAGGCCATCGACTCACCGAGAGTTGGCCGATCTTGCAGCACTGCGACTACTGGATTTGAAAGACAGTTTGGAGAATGGCGACGATAGCGTGGCCGACATCATTCAGACGGTCGACGAAGAGACGAAGCTGAGGAATTTCCTTGGCCGAGAGCTTCGGCAAATGGCGTTCGGACGATACTCCATACCGCAGGAAGAAGAGCTCGCCGACGCGAAGAGACCTGATCTCAGATTTCATTGCGCCTGGATTGATGCGCCGGTTCCAGCAGAGTTAAAGATCGCAGACAAATGGAGTGGTCCAGCACTTTTGGAGCGATTAGAGAATCAGCTAGCCGGCGACTACCTTCGAGACAATCGGTCGGGCCGAGGACTGTTTGTTCTCGTGTATAGAGGTAAGAAGGTTTCCTGGGAGATACTCGATCCAAGCTCGGGATCAGTGCACGCGGTCAATTTCGATGGCTTGATAGGTGCGCTGCGTGAACATTGGACGCGGATTGCTTGGAAGCATCCAAATGTGGACAACATTGAGATCATCGGCATCGATCTTACAAGAAGAAGGAATTGATTGTTCGCCTCGCGAGAGCGGCTTGGTCGTTCTCAGATCGACGAACGATGCTGTCTAGCGGAGCAACGGCGTCAGGCGTCGATATCGCCGACCCAGCCTGCTGTGTTGGCGCCTTGATTCCAGTCGGTTAGCCTCACTCGCTCAAGCTCTTTTTTGGTGCGAGCCTTCGAATGGAGGTCCATGCTGAGAAGGTGACGCGGACAACTGTCACGAACTTCAACCCTTCCCGGCCTTGAAGATCAATAGAATCAACTAGATAGGCAGCTAGCACCACAGTTCAATCCTGTCCGGCAGCACCAGCGATTTGTAGGCAGCCATCTCAGGCTCGGTCACTCCCCAAACATCTTCAACACTTGGCGCGCTCGCTTTTCGCGGGCTTGTGTCGGCGTTCGCGATGGCAGGACACTGCGGGGAGAGCATGCCGATGCGTATTCCGATTGAAATTCGCCCGCCAGTAGAATTTCATACGGTCTTTGCCGCTGGTGGATTGCCGAGATGTTTCAGCTGTTTTCACGCGCCAAAACCGCCAATCAGTTCCGGGCCCGCAATGCGGCGCGGGACGCGGAGACCGATGCGGCGCGGGTCGGGTCGATCGTCGGCGCGATTGAAGCGGCGCTGCTGGCAGCGCAGGCCGAATATGCCGGACTGAGCGAGCGGCTCCACGACGTGCTGGCGCGGGCGGCGATCACCGTCGGCACCGAGACCGACGAATATATCGACCGCGCCCCCGAGGACACCGCACTGCAGAACCAGTTCAGCACCGAAATCGCCAATGGCGAACGCCGACTGCGCGAACTGGAGACCAGCATGGGCCACTACCAATTCCTCAAGACGGTGCTGGCGACGCGTTTTCCCGAGCACACGGCCGCCGACGGCGCAAAGTAGCCGAGAGGTGGTAAGACCGAGCCGGCTGGCTCACCGGTGAGTTCCGCGCTCTTTCTCCGTGAACATTCCATGAACCTCGGCTAGACTCCGCCGCATCGCTCCCGAGCCACGAGATTCGCAAATCCCATGACCGATCTGACCATCACCTGCCCGAACTGCGCCTCGTCGGTGCCGCTGACCGAGTCGCTGGCGGCGCCGCTTCTGAAGGACACGCAGGCCAAATACGAGCGGCTGATCAAGCAGAAGGATCAGGACATCGCCGGGCGCGAGCAGGCGCTGCGGGCGCAGCAGGCGGAGGTCGAGAAGGCCAAGGCTGCAGTGGCGCAGCAGGTCTCCGACCAGGTGACGGCGGCGCGGGCGCGGATCGCCGCGGAGGAAGCCGCCAAGGCGAAGCGCCTCGCGGAAAACGATCTCGCTGACAAGGCGCGGCAGCTTGCCGAGCTGCAGGAGGTGCTGAAGAGTCGCGACGCCAAGCTGGCCGAGGCGCAGCAGGCGCAGGCCGAGTTTGTGAAGAAGCAGCGGCTGCTCGAGGACGAGAAGCGCGAGCTTCATCTGACGATCGAGAAGCAGGTCCAAGCCGGCCTCGAAGAGGCGCGGCAGAAGGCCCAGCAGGCCGCCGAGGATAATCTGCGGCTCAAGGTCACCGAGAAGGAAGAGCAGATCGCCGCGATGCAGCGGCAGATCGAGGATCTGAAGCGCAAGGCCGAACAGGGCTCGCAGCAATTGCAGGGCGAGGTGCTGGAGCTCGAACTCGAAGCCTCACTGCGCGCCAAGTTTCCGCACGACCAGATCGAGCCGGTGCCGAAAGGCGAGTTCGGCGGCGACGTGCTGCAGCGGGTGGTGAGCGCCGCGGCGCAGCCGTGCGGCAGCATCCTGTGGGAATTCAAGCGCACCAAAAACTGGTCGGACGGCTGGCTGACCAAGCTGCGTGACGACCAGCGCAAGGCCAAGGCCGAGCTGGCGCTGATCGTCTCCAACGCATTGCCGAAGGGCGTGCACACCTTCGACCATATCGACGGCGTCTGGGTCACCGAAGCGCGCTGCGCGATCCCGGTGGCGATCGCACTGCGCCAGTCGCTGATCGAGCTCGCCGCCGCGCGCCAGGCCGGCGTCGGCCAGCAGACCAAGATGGAGCTGACCTACCAGTACCTCACCGGCCCCGCGTTCCGGCAGCGGATCGAAGCGATCGTCGAGAAGTTCACCGAGATGCAGAGCGATCTCGACAAGGAACGCCGCTCGATGATGCGGATGTGGGCCAAGCGCGAGGCGCAGATCCGCGGCGTTCTCGAAGCCACCGCCGGAATGTATGGCGACCTGCAGGGTATCGCCGGCAAGGCGCTGGCCGAGATCGACGGCATGGCGCTGCCGATGCTGGAAGACTTCAGCGACGACGACGGCGACAGCGAAGCGGCGTAAGTCCGGTTCTATCCGCCCGCGCACAGGCGCGTAGACTTAGGCGATCGTCCGGGCCTGTTCGGTGAGCCGGTCGCGATGCTCCGGCGCCGCGATGGCGATCATCCGCCGCGCGCGCTCCGCAAGGCTGCAGCCGCGTAGCTCGGCGACGCCCCATTCGGTGACGATCGCGTCGACGTCTGCCCGCGGCGTCGTCACCGTCTCGACCCGTGCGACGATCCGGCTCGCTCCATCCGGCGCCGTCGCCGGCAGCGCGATCAGCGCCCGGCCACCCGGCGAGGCATTGGCGCCGCGGACGAAATCGAGTTGGCCACCAATCGCGCCGATGGCGGTGCCGTTCAGCGTCTCGGCGTTGACGCTGCCGTCGAGCCCGACCTGCAAGGCCGAGTTGATCGCAGTCAGCCTGCTGATCCGTCCCAACACGCCGTGATCGTGGGTGTAGGCGGCCGGCTGCAGCCGCACCGACCTATTTTGATGCGCGAACCGATACAGCCGCTGTGTGCCGATCAGCTGATTGGTGACGGTGACGCAGGGATCGACGCCCTTGCGTGCATTGGTGACGACGCCGCACTCGATCAGCTCGACCACCGCGTCGTTGATCAGGCCGGAATGGATGCCGAGATCGCGCGCATGCGCCAGCGACGACAGGATCGCATCCGGAATCTTGCCGACGCCGAACTGCAGCGTGGCGCCATCGGCGATCAGCCCGGCGGCGTTGGCGGCGATCCTGCGTGACACGTCGTCGAGTGTGCCCGATGGCAGCTCCAGCGGCTGGCGCCGCGCGGCGACGCGAATGTGGATCGGCACCTCGTCCGGCCACTCCGCGCCATATGTGAACGGCGCGTCTGGATTGATCTCGGCGATCACCACCCGGGCGCGGCGCGCGGCATCGATGACGTAGTCGCACGACAGGCTGGCGCTGAGGCGGCCGTCGGGCGCTTCTGCGAGCTGCACCAGCACGACATCGGCGCGGTGGCGGCCGGTGGCGAAGTCGGCGCAGAACGCCGAGTAGTTGCTGGGAATGACATCGAGCCGGCCCGCGCGCGCCAGCTTCCGAGCGTTGCCGATCACGCCGTAGCTGACGAACGAGACGTTCGGCAGCGCGGCCACGAACGTGTCCGAGAACACCGGCCCGACCATCAGCCGGAATGGCGGCAGATCAGCCGCCTGCACCATCAGCGCCTCGGTCAGCGTCAGCGGCTCGGCGGTCGCCTGGCCGCACACCACGAGATCGCCGGCGCGGATCAGGCCGGCGAAGTCGATCGGCGCGCTCTCGTCGGACATCGGCGGCCTCGCGCCGGACCCGCGTTCAGTACGACTTCGCCAGGCCGAGCACCTTCTCGGCAATGAAGCTGAGCGCGAGCTGCGGGCTGACCGGCGCGATCCGCGGGATCATCACTTCGCGCAAATAGCGCTCGACGTGATACTCCTTGGCGTAGCCGAAGCCGCCATGGGTCATCACCGCCTGCTCGCAGGCCTGGAAGCCCGCCTCACCGGCCAGATACTTCGCCGCATTGGCGGCAGCGCCGCACGGCATGCCCTGGTCGTATTGCCACGCCGCCGACATCACCATCAGCCAGGCGGCTTCGAGCTCGACCCAGTTCTTTGCCAGCGGATGCTGGATCCCCTGGTTCTGGCCGATCGGGCGGTTGAACACGATCCGGCTCTTGGCGTAGTCGGCGGCACGCGACAGCGCCAGCTTGCCGAGCCCGACCGCTTCGGCCGCGATCAGGACCCGCTCGGGGTTCATGCCTTCCAGGATGTAGTGGAAGCCCTTGCCCTCCTCGCCGATGCGATCGGTTTCCGGGATCTCGAAATCCTCGAAGAATAGCTCGTTGGAGTCGACGATCTTGCGACCCATCTTCTCGATCTCATGCACCTTGATTTTGGTGCGATCGAAATCGGCATAGAACAGGCTGAGGCCGTGGGTCGGCGACTTCACCTCTTCGAGCGGCGTGGTGCGCGCCAGCAGCAGGATCTTGTTCGCGACTTGCGCGGTCGAGATCCACACCTTCTGGCCGTTGACGACGTAGCGGTCGCCCTTCCGCACCGCGCGGGTCTTGAGCTGGGTGGTGTTGAGGCCGGTGTTCGGCTCGGTCACGGCGAAACAGGCTTTATCGCGGCCCTCGACCATCGGCGGCAGCATCCGCTGGCGCTGCTCCTCGGTGCCGAACACCACGACGGGATTGAGACCGAACACGTTGATATGCACCGCCGATGCGCCCGACATGCCGGCGCCGGATTCCGAGATCGCGCGCATCATGATCGCCGCCTCGGTGATGCCGAGGCCGGAGCCGCCATAGGCCTCCGGCACGCAGATCCCGAGCCAGCCGGCATCGGCCAGCGCCTTGTGGAAGTCGTGCGGGAAGCCGCCCTCGCGATCCTTCTTCAGCCAATAGGCGTCGTCGAAGCCCTCGCAGATCTTGGCGATGGCATCGCGGATGGCTTCCTGCTGATCGGTGAGTGCGAAGTCCATGACTGGCTCTTTGTGTTGTTGTTGCTTGACGGACGAGCGGACGTTGCGTGAGGCCTAGGGCGCCATCTGCGACGGCAGCCACAGAATGATGCTCGGGAACGCCACCATGATGGCGATCGCGATCAGGTGGGCGATGAAGTGCGGGAACGTGCCATGGAACACTTCGGCGACCGGCCGCTTGGCGTAGCGCGCGACGATGAAGCAGTTCAACCCGACCGGCGGCGTGATCATCCCGACTTCCGCGGTGACGATCTTGATCACCCCGAACCAGATCGGATCGAAGCCGAGCGACTTGATCAGCGGCATCACGATCGGCACCGTCAGCACCAGGATGGCGATCTGATCCATGAACGAGCCGAGCACGATGTAGCCGCACAGGATCAGCGTGATGATCACCCAGCGCGAGGTCTCCAGCGACCCGACCCAGGCGACGAGATCCTGGGTGACATGGGTGAGCGTGAAGAAGTAACCGAAGATCGACGCACCGACCAGGATGGTCACGATCATGCAGGTGCCGTAGCTGGCGCTGAGCAGCGCCTTGTACAGCGTCCTCGGCGTCACCTTGCCCTTGGAGATCGCCAGCACCAGCGCACCGGCGGCACCGAGCGCCGAGGCCTCGGTCGGGGTGGCGACGCCGAGATAGATCGTGCCGGTGACCAGCGTGAACAGTGCCAGCATCGGGCCGATCTGCCACAGCAGCACGAAGCGCTCGCGCCACGGTACCGACGCCACCCGAGGCGCGTGGGACGGATCGAGCCAGACCAGGACGTAGATCGTCGCCATGATGGTCGCGGTGACCAGCGCGGCGGGAATGATGCCGCCAATCAAGAGCTGCCCGATGTTGACCTCGGCGAGCAGGCCGAAGATCACCAGCGCCACGCTGGGCGGGATCAGCATCGCCAGCGTGCCGGAGATCGCCACCACGCCGGCCGCCATCTTCGGCTCGTAGCCCTGCTTGATCATCGCCGGCAGGCTGGTCGACGACAGCGTCGCGGCCGACGCGGTGCTGGTGCCGCAGATCGCGCCGAAGCCGGCGCCGGCGAGCGCGGTCGCCATGCCGAGGCCGCCGGGGATGCGGCCAACCCAGGCGGAGGCGGTTTTGAACAACGCGTCGGCGACACCGGAGAGCAGGACGAGTTCTGCCATCAGCAGGAACATCGGGATGGTGATCAGTTCATAGGACGACACCGTCGACAGCGGGGCAGTTTCCAGGATGCCAAAAAGCGTGCCGGTGCCGCCGACCATCAGCAGGCCGACCGAGCCGGAGAACGCCATCGCGAAGCCAACCGGCGTGCCTATCGCGAGCAGGACGAACAGCAAGCCGAGAACGATCAAGGTTGTCATGTCGGCCGCCGCTATTCGAAGGACTTGGCTTCACCGACCCCGACCAGGGGCGGCAACGGATAGAGGTCGCGGCCGGTGACGAGGCTCGCCACATGGCCCGCGAGCATCAGCACGAGCCGCAGCACCAGCACGCCGCAGCCGAACGGCACCAGCGCCGCCGAAATCCAGGTCGGCCACGGGATCGCGCCGGCGAGCACGTCGTTTTGCTGGAAGTTATCGAGCGCGCGGTCGAAGCCGACCTTGCACAGCAGCGCGAACACGAACAGGCCGGTCAGCGCGGTGACGATCTCGGCGAGGCGCCGCCCCGCGAGAGAGAACCGCGGCACCAGAATGTCGACGCCGACATGAACGTGCTCACGCAGCGCGTCCGACAGCGTCAGGAAGAACACGCCAGCCATCAAATAGAGGCCGATCAGATCGTAGGTGAAGGAGAAAGGACGGTTCAGCGCGTAGCGCATGAAAACGTCCGCCACTACCAGCACCATGATCGCGAACATGAAGGTGACCGCGATCAACGTCAGCGCTCGTTCGAGCGCGGCGAGAGCGGCACTGGCTCGCTGCATCACGCGGTCTCCACGCGTTGTCTAGGGGACGCTTACTTGCCGGCACCAGCGGCGAGCAGGCTCTGGAACTCTTCGAGTGCCTGCGTGCCCGGCTTACCGCGGGAGTCGATGCCGGCGGCCCATTCCTTGGCGACGCCCTTCAGCTTGTCCTTCATCTGCGCCTTGGTGGCGTCAGGGATCGGATCGAAGGTCACGCCTGCGTCGTTGAGCTGCTTGCGGGTCTGCTGCTGTTCCTTGTCAACGTCGGCGCAGACCTTCGGCTCGATCGCCTCGGAGGCTTCTTCCATCGCCTTCTTGACGTCGTCCGGCAGCTTGGCCCAGGCCCGCTCGCTGATCGAATAAGCGACGATGAACGAGCCGAAGCTGACACCGTCGGTGGCGTGCTTGACCAGCTTGTCGAGGCCGTAGGACGCGATGCTGTCGGCCGGGAACAGCACCCCGTCCATGGTGCCGCGCGCCAGCGACTCATAGGCATCCGGCGCCGCCATGCGCACCGGCACGGCGCCAAGCGCGCGCAGGGTCAGGTCCTGCGCGCCGCCGGTCGAGCGCAGCTTCAGGCCCTGGATCGTGTCCATCGAGTCGACCTTCTGCTTCACCGTGAACACCTGATACGGCGGCAGCACCACGGCCATCAGCAGCTTGATCTTGTTGGGCGCGTATTCCTGCTTGGCGAGCACGCCGTCACGTGCGCTCTTCCAATAGGCCATCGTGCCCTGACAGCTCGTGGTGAACGACTCCGGCAGTTGCGCGACTTCCGACAGCGGCATCTTGTCGGACGCGTAGGACGGCGCGATGTAGCCGATGTCGACAACGCCCGACTGGGTCAGGCGCAGCAGGTCGGTCGCCTTGCCCATCTGCTGGTTCGGATAATAGCTGAAGGTCACCGCGCCGTTGGTGCGCTTGGTGACGTCGTCCATCCACGGCTTCAGCATCAGGCGGACCAGATAGTGCCCGGCGGGAAACGAGTCGGCGACCTTGAGTTCGAGCGCCTGAGCAGGCGCCAACGCCATCGTCACCGGCAGCGACAACGCCACCGCCCAAGCCACGCTTGTCCGCATCCGAAGTCCTCCCTGTGTCCGTCCGCAGCAGCGGCCGGGGCGGCTTGTGCCGCTTTGATGGAGGGATCGTACATACAGGTGAATTTTTTAGTCAATATGATGGACAGTGCATGGAGCTATGCGCCGCGCGAACAGCCAAATCGGTTGACCGGGTTATTTTTTGAATTCTAGCTACACGCGTGTGAACTGAAGGATCGCGCGTTGGGACCCCTGTCTGGCATTACGATACTCGACCTGACCTCGGTGCTGATGGGGCCCTATGCCACTCAGACGCTCGCCGACATGGGCGCGGACGTCATCAAGGTCGAGAGCCCGGAGGGCGACATCGTTCGCCATATCGGTCCCGGCCGCACGCCCGGCATGGGTGGGATGTTTCTCAACACCAATCGCGGCAAGCGCAGCATCGTTATCGATCTCAAGCAGGAGGAAGGTCGGCAGGCTCTGCTGCAGCTCGCCGCGCGAGCCAACGCTTTGATCTACAACGTGCGTCCGCAGGCGATGGCACGGCTCGGCCTGAGCTACGAGCAGGTCGCCGCGGTCAATCCGGGCATCATCTATCTCGGCGCATTCGGCTACGGCCAGGACGGCCCCTACGCCGCCAAGCCGGCCTATGACGATCTGATCCAGGGCGCGGCCGGCGTGCCGACGCTGCTCGCGGCGGCCGGCGACGGCACCCCGCGCTACGTGCCGATCACCATCGCCGATCGCATCGTCGGGCTGATGGCCGTCAACGCCATGCTCGGCGCACTGCTGCATCAGCAGCGCACCGGCGAAGGCCAGCGCATCGACGTGCCGATGTTCGAGTCGATGGCCTCATTCGTGCTGGTCGATCATCTCGGCGGACTGACCTATGAGCCGCCGCTCGACCATGGCGGCTACGCCCGCCTGCTGTCGCGCTCCCGCAAGCCGTACCGCACCAGCGACGGCTATCTGTGCGTGCTGATCTACAACGACAAGCAATGGCGCAGCTTCTTCGAGGCGATCGACCGCACCGATTTCCTGGCGCAGCCACGTTTCGCCAATCACGCGGCGCGCACCCGACACATCGACGAGATCTACGAAGAGATCGGCGCCATCTTCCAAACCCGCACCACCGCGGACTGGCGCGAACTGCTGGAGCGCGCCGATATTCCGGTGATGCCGATGCACAGCATGGAGTCGATCCTCGACGATCCGCATCTGCGTGCGGTCGGCTTCTTCGAGACCGTCGAGCACCCGGTCGAAGGACGCGTACGCCAGATGAAAGTGCCGTCGACCTGGAGCGCGACACAGCCGGAGCCCGGCGCTCCAGCGCCGACACTCGGCGGCAACGGCCGCGACATCCTCATCGAAGCAGGGTTCTCGGCCGCGGAGATCGACCGCCTGGGCCACAGCAAGGCGGTGCATCTGCCCGACTGACACCGGCCCGCGGGCCCAATTGAATCACAGGGAGACGACGATCAATGGCGGGGATGTACTTCGAGGAGTTCGAGGTCGGCCAGGAATTCCGGCATGCGCTGACGCGCACGGTCACCGAGATGGACAACACGATGTTCAGCCTGCTGACGCTGAACCCGCAGCCGCTGCACATCGACGCGCATTTTGCGGAGAAGACCGAATTCGGCCAGCGTATTTTCAACAGCCTGTACACGCTCGGCATCATGATCGGCATGACCGTCTATGATACGACGCTGGGCACGACCGTTGCTAATCTCGGCATGACCGACGTGACCTTCCCCAAGCCCGTATTCCACGGTGATACGCTGCGCGCCACCACGAAAGTGCTGTCGAAACGCGAGTCGAAGTCGCGCCCGAACGCCGGCATCGTCGAGTTCGAACACCACGCGCTAAACCAGAACGACGAGATCGTCGGCAGGTGCCTGCGCACGGCGCTGATGCACAAGAGGCCGGCCTGATGCGTTCGATGCTGTTCGTGCCGGGCGACAGCCCGCGCAAATTCGAAAAGGCGTCGCAAGGCACCGCCGACGCGTTGATCATCGACCTCGAAGATTCCGTCGTCGCCGAGAAGAAGGACCAAGCCCGCAGCCTGACCCGCACCATGCTGCAGGCGCCGCGCGGCCGGCAGAAGCTCTATGTCCGCGTCAACGCGCTCGACACCGGCCGCACGCTTGGTGACCTCGCTGCCGTGATGCCGGCGAGGCCCGACGGCATCGTGTTGCCGAAATCGCGCGGCGGTAACGACGTGCGCAACGTTGCGCTGTGGCTCGATGCGTTCGAAGCCGCCGCGGGTATCGAGCCTGGAGTGACCCGGATCGTCGTGGTCGCGACCGAGACCGCCGGCTCGATCTTCGGACTCGGCAGCTACAAGGACTGCTCGCCGCGGCTTGCCGGGCTGATGTGGGGCGCGGAAGACCTCGCCGCCTCGCTCGGCGCCACCGAGAACGGCTCGGGCGGCGTGTTTCACAGCCCGTACCGCCTCGCGCGCGACCTGTGCCTGATGGGCGCGGCGGCGGCCGAGGTCACCGCGATCGACACCGTCTATACCGACATCGACAATCTCGCCGGCCTCGAAGCCGAGACCCGCGCCGCGCGGCGCGACGGCTTTACCTGCAAGGCGCTGATCCACCCCAAGCACGTCGACATCGTCAACGCCGCCTTCGCCCCAACCGAGGCCGAACGGAGCTGGGCGGAAAAAGTGATTGCGGCGTTCACCGACAATCCCAACGCCGGAACGCTGCGGCTCGACGGCAAGATGCTCGACAAGCCGCATCTGCGCGCCGCGCAGAAAATTCTCGGACTATGACAACCGCGGGTGGCCGGGTCGGCCGCCCCGAGGGGCCCAGATGATCGTTCGCCAAGCCGCAAATGTTCTGGACATCCTGGAATACTTCGCGCGCGTGAAGAAGCCGGCGACGCTGGCGGAAATCGCCGATCATTTCGGCTGGCCGCGCTCGTCGACCTTCAACCTGCTGACCACGCTGGCCGAGAAGGGCTATCTGTACGAACCGCGGCCGCGCGCCGGCTATTATCCAACGCCGCGCTGGCTGGTAATGGCTCGGGAAGTCGCGGAGGTCGAACCGCTGCCGGGCTGGACTCACGCGCTGATCGCGGCGCTGTCGGCGGAGACCGGTGAGACGGTCGCGATCGCGGCGCCGGCCGGGGTGATGGCGGTGTTCATCGACGTCGTCGAATCCGCAGCCGCGATCCGCTACTTCGCCAAGGTCGGTCACCGCGTGCCGATCCACGCGACGTCGAGCGGCCGGGCGCTGCTGCTGCAATACTCCAAGGACGAGCGCGACTCGCTGTATCGCAAGATCGAGTTCAAGCAATACAACCACACCACCCCGATCAGCATCGAGGCGGTCGAGGCAGAGTTGCGCATATCCATCGAGCGCGGCTATTGCCAGAGCTTTGCCGATTACAGCCGCGACCTCGCCGGGGTGGCGGTGCCGCTGCCGATCGGCGAGCGCCGGCTGTCGGTGGTGGTCGCAGGTCCCGAATATCGCATCGGCGACAAGACCGCGGCGATTGCCGTCACGCTGCAGCAGTTCGTCGAACGGTTTCGCGCGCAATAGTCATTCTGCGTCGCAGCCGACCAGCCCCGTCATTGCGAAGAGCGAAGCGACGAAGCAATCCAGCGCCGTGCACTGAGTCTCTGGATTGCTTCGCTTCGCTCGCAATGACGAGGAGAGACCAGTGGGACCTGTCGGCAACCGGATCAGCGATCAAACACCGTATTGCGCTGGGCGTTCACCAGGATGAAGGTGGTCCGTTTCGGAATTTCCTTGAGGTTCTCGGCGCCGATATAGGTCATCGCCGAGCGCAGTCCGCCGGCGATCTTTTCGACCGTGGCGCGAACCTCGCCGCGATACGGCACCTCCACGGTCTTGCCTTCGGCGGCGCGATAATCGGCGACGCCACCGTGATACTTGTTCATCGCGGTCTCTGAGGACATGCCGTAGAATACCATGCTGGTCGGGGTCTTCTGCCCGTCCTGCTCGGCATATTTCAATTCACCACCGCACTCGTCATGGCCGGCCAGCATGCCGCCGAGCATGACGAAGTCCGCACCGCCGCCATAAGCCTTGGCGAGATCGCCGGGGACGACGCAGCCGCCGTCGGAGCAGACGTGGCCTTTCAGGCCGTGTGCCGCGTCGGCGCATTCGATCACCGCCGAGAGCTGCGGATAGCCGACACCGGTGAGATCGCGCGTGGTACACACCGAACCGGAGCCGATGCCGACACGGACAATGTCGGCGCCGGCGATCACCAGCGCCTCGGTCATCTCGGCGGTCACCACCGTGCCGGCCATGATGATCGCATCCGGATTCTCGTCGCGCAGCTTGGCCACCGCGCGCACGAAGGCTTCGGTGTAGCCATTGGCGACGTCGATGTTCAGCATCGGTACCTTGACCTTGGCCTTCACCGCAGCGAGCCGCTCCCAATCGGCCGAGCCGGTGCCGACGGTGACGAACACATTGGCGTCCTCGTCACCGGCGAGATATTCGGCCAGCCGATCGGGATGATGGAACTTGTGCAGGGCGACCAGCGCGCCGAACGGCCTGACGGCCTTCGCCATCTCCAGCGTGCCGATGGTGTCCATGTTGGAGGCGATCAGCGGAAAGCCGGTCCAGGCCCGGCTGGAATGGCGGAAGCGGAAGTCGCGCTTGATGTTGGCCTCGAACCGCGACGACAGCACCGAACGCTTGGGCCGGATCAGCACGTCGCGAAAGTCGAGCTTCGGGTTCAAATCGATGTGCACGCACGCCACTCCCGGTTTCATCGGCGGAACGCCGACCTTAAGAAGGAAACATTGCGCATTGGTTGGCGCACGGGAAGGGAGAACGGAATGCAAGTGGCGGTGATGGGAGCCGGCGCGGTCGGGTGCTATTTCGGCGGGCTGCTGGCGCTGGACGGCCATGACGTCACGCTGATCGGGCGTCCGAACCATGTCGCCGCGATCGAAGCGAACGGCTTGCGGCTGGAGACCAAGACCGGCACGCAGATGATTCCGCTGAAGGCCGCCTCCGAGCCGGCCGCGATCGCCCCGCCCGATCTGGTGCTGTTCTGCGTCAAATCCGCCGACACCGAAGCCGCAGGCCGCGCGCTGCAGCGGCGGTTGAAGCCGGACAGCGTGATCCTCAGCCTGCAGAATGGCGTCGACAACGCAGCGAGACTGCAAGCCGCGATCGACCATCCGGTGATCGCCTCGGTGGTGTATGTCGGCACCGAAATGGCCGGCCCAGGTCACGTCAAGCATCATGGCCGCGGCGAATTGCTGATCGGCGCCTCGGCGCAGAGCGATGCCATCGCGGCCGCGCTGACGGCGGCGAAGATCCCGACCACCGTGGCGCCCGATATCGATCAAGCCCTGTGGTCGAAGCTGATCCTGAACTGCGCCTACAATGCGCTGTCGGCGGTCGCCGACCTGCCTTACGGCGCGCTGCTGGCGATCGACGGCACCGAGCAGGTTGTCCGCAACGTGATCGACGAATGCATCGCGGTGGCCGGCGCCTGCGGCGTCAGGGTATCCGACGACGTCCTTACCAAGACGCTGGCGCTGCCGGGCGCGATGCCGAGCCAAAAATCATCCACTGCGCAGGATCTGGCGCGCGGCAAGCCGAGCGAGATCGACTTTCTCAACGGCACCGTCGCTCGCCTCGGCGCCGCGCACGGGGTGCCGACGCCGACCAATCTGGCGCTGACCGTCATGGTCAAGCTGGTCGAGAGCCGCCGCGACATCGGCACCTCGTGAGTTACGGCGTCAGCTTGATCCGGCAGTTGTAGGCTTTGCGGAAGCCGGCGGCGCGGGCATCGTCCTCCGAGCAGAACCAGCGGTTCGGCTTGGTCAGACTGGCGTAGCTCGGGCAGCCGCGGATCTGATACACGCCGACATTGCCGGTGATGCGGGCGCGGCGCGCCAGCTTGCCCTTGATAGTGCAGCCCGGCAGCATCGCCGGCTGATCAGGAAACATCACGTCGATCAGCTCGCTATGCTTGTCCTCGCGGCAGGCGGCGCCGCGCAGCGGGGCATCCTTATCCCAGCGGCGAAAGTCGTTCGGCGCGACGAAACAGCCTTGCCACAGCCCCTTGCGCTCGTCCTTGGCCTTGGTCTCGTCGCCGGCAAAGCGGTCCTTGCCGCCGGCAGCGGCGTTGAGAGCGAAGCCCTCCTGCACCAGGCGGCGGCTGAGGCTGTCGCTTTCCCCGGCGATTGCACAGGTGCCGAGCCGGCGCCCCTTGAACACCGGGTCCGGCCCGAGATCGCGGCAGGTGACGCTGCGGCCGCCGATCAGCTTGACCAGCGCATCGCGGGCTTCGAGGCCGCAGGCCGACGGATCGGCGAACTGGTTGACGCAGCGCTGATCGAGCTCGGGTGCATCGACACCTTCGAGCCGGAAGACCTTGTCGCCGAGCTGCAGGGTGTCTCCGTCCTTCACCACCGCTTCCGCCGCCAAGGCCGGCGCCGCCAGCGAGAGCCCCAGCACCATCACGATCAGTCGACGCATTCCCGAACCCTCGTCCCGTCTGCCGGCCGCTCCGGCCGGACACAGTCATACCAGCCGTGCGCCGAAATGGTAGTCGTGCAGCACCGGACGGCTTTGCGGCTTCGCAAGCGCTTGCTAGAACCAATTCATGTCCGACCAATCGATCCCCGATCCGGTGATGTCGTTCGACGACAAAGCGCGGATGATTCAGAACCGCCGCTCGATCCACGGCGCCATCATCGGCCTGCAACTCGACCGCTACGCGCCCGCGGAGGCGTGGAGCAGCCTGCCCTATCATCCCGTGTTCGTCGGCGACATCTCGACCGGCGTAATCCATGGCGGCGTCGTCACGGCGATGCTCGACGAGAGCTGCGGCATGGCGGTGCAGCTCGCGTTGCCCGGCAGCACCGCAATCGCCACACTCGACCTGCGGATCGATTACTTGCGGCCGGCGACGCCCGGACAGGTGATGCGGGCGCATGCGCACTGCTATCACCTCACCCGTTCGATCGCGTTCGTCCGCGCCACCGCCTATCAGGACGCCGAAGACGCTCCGATCGCCACCGCGACCGCGATGTTCATGGTCGGCGCCAATCGCACCGACATGCTGCGGCAGACCCCGAAGGTGACGCTCGACTCCGCACACGAGCTGGTGGCGCCGGACGATCCGGACGGCGGGCCGCTGGCGATCAGCCCGTATCCGCGCTTCCTCGGCATCCGCGTCGACGGCGATGCCCAGGCGATGATGCCGTATGATCCGAAGCTGGTCGGCAATCCCATTCTGCCGGCGCTGCATGGCGGCGTGATTGGGGCCTTCCTGGAGACCGCCGCGATCGTCAGCGTGCGCCGTGAGATCGGCCTCGCCACCGCGCCGAAGCCGATCGGGCTGACGGTGAACTATCTGCGCTCGGGCCGGCCGCTCGACACCTTCGCCAAGGTGTCGATCGTCAAGCAGGGCCGCCGCGTGGTTGCGTTCGAAGCGCAGGCCTATCAGCGCGATCCTGCAGAGCCGATCGCGTCGTGCTACGGCCACTTCAAGCTGCGCTCCGGCGCGGCGGAGTAAACCGCGGCTGTCATTGGTCGAATTCGCCGCTGCCGTTCACCGATTAAGCGGCGATTCACCACACTCCGGCAGGCGGAATCGGTTTCACGCTGGATTCAGCATTGTGGGAATAGGTATCTCGCTGTCGCAGCGGGCACAGAAAGTCTGACGCGGCACACTGCTGCGAGATCGACACCTCTGATGACCGCGAACAGCAAGATCGCGAACGCCGTCTACATCGAATTCGTTCGATTGCTGTACACCGCGCGCTGGCCCATCGTGGTGGTGGGCTGCGCGATGCTGACCACCGGGCTCGCGGTCGCCTGGCAGACGCGCGACGTGGTGATGGCGGTGATCGGCCTCACCGGCATGGCGGTGACACTGGGACGACTCGCGCTGTGTTTCGCCTTTGACCACGCGGTCGCAAAGCACCCGCTCGATGTCGAAACCGCAAAACAATGGGAGCGCCGGCTCGCGGTTGGGGTGATCTCTACTGGCGTCTGCGTGGGCGCCTTCGCGGTGCGCTGCTTCCTGCTGCCCGATCTCGCCGCGCACATGATCGCCGGCGGCCTGGTGTTCGGCTATTGCGCCGGCACCACCACGCGGTTTTCGATCCGGCCGTGGATCGTGCAGGCCTCGCTGGTGGTCTCAGTCACCCCGGCAGTCGCGGCAGCGCTGTGGAATTTTGACCTGCTGCACGTGGCTCAGGCGGTGCTGTTCCTGCTGTTCGCCTTGGGCGGCCTCGAACTGATCGATTACATCCACGCCACCACCGCCGAACAACTGACGCTGCGCGCCGAAGCGACGCGGCTCGCCCGTGCCGACGCGCTGACCAATCTGCCGAACCGGCGGCATCTGGTCGAACATTTCAACGAACTCGCCAAGCGGCTGGCCCGACATGGCGACGGCTTTGCGGTGATCAGCCTCGATCTCGATTTCTTCAAAGAGGCCAACGACCGCTTCGGCCATGCGGCCGGCGACGAGATTCTGCGCACCGTCGCCGGGCGGATGACCGAACTGCTGGAGGACGAGGACCTTGCGGCGCGGATCGGCGGTGACGAATTCGTCGTGGTGCAGGCCAACGTCTCGGATACGGCAGCAGCCGATGACCTCGGTCGCCGGATCGTCGCGGCGCTATCGGAGCCCTACGCGATCGCCGGCGAAGCCGTAATGCTCGGCGCCAGCTTCGGCAGCGCACTGGCGCCGACCGATGGCGTCACGCTCGACGAATTGCTGCGCAAGGCCGATGAGGCGCTGTATGCGGTGAAGCGCAACCGGCCCGGCCGAGTGCGCGAGGTCACTTCCTGGACCGACCATGCACCGCTGGTGCCGGAGATCGGCACCATGCCGGAGCACGACCAGACCACCTCAGCCACGACGCCGACCGACGCCAACGCCGGCTGATCAGCGCCCACTATCGGCCAGCCGCCAGACATGGCGGGCGATCATCAGATCTTCATCAGTCGGGATCGCCCAGGCCGACACTTTGCTGTCCGGTGCGCTGATCCGCCCTGCCCCCGACAGGCTCGTATTCAGGCCCGGATCGAGGCTCACACCGAGCCAGGCGGCCTGCTCGCACACGCGGCGCCGGATCTCCGAGGCGTGTTCACCAATGCCGCCGGTGAACACCAGAGCGTCGAGCCCGCCGAGTGCGGCGGCGAGCGAGCCGAGCTCACGGGAAATGCGATAGACGAACAATTCAATCGCCTCGCAGGCGCGCGGATCGTCGCTGGCCAGCAGCGTGCGCATGTCGTCGCTGATGCCCGACACGCCGAGCAATCCCGACTCGCGATACAGCAGATCCTCGATCTCGCGAGGCGTCATGCTCTTCTCTTCGAGCAGATACAGCACCACGCCCGGATCGAGCTCGCCGCAACGGCTACCCATCATCAGGCCGTCAAGCGCGGTGAAACCCATCGTGGTGGCGATGCTGCGGCATCTCAGCATCGCGCACATGCTGGCGCCGGCGCCGAGATGCGCCACCACCACCCGACCATCGGCGACCGCCTGTCCGGCGACGTCCGGCAGCCGGCCCGCGATGTACTCATAAGACAGCCCGTGAAAGCCGTAGCGGCGGACGCCTTGTTCGGTCAGCTCGCGCGGCAGCGCGAAAGCGGTAGCGACCTCCGGCAAGCGATGATGGAACGCGGTATCGAAACACGCGATCTGGGTCAGCGACGGATGCAGCTTGGCCAGAGCCTCGATCGCCGAGACGTTGTGCGGCTGATGCAGCGGCGCCAGCCTGTCGAAAGCGCGAAGCTGGGCGATCACCTCGGGCGTCACATCCACCGGTCCGTCGAACAGCGCGCCGCCATGGACCACGCGATGACCGACTGCGCTTAGGCGGTGCTCGGGAAACGTCGTTTCGATCCAGCCGATCAGCACCGCCATCGCGTCGTCGTGGCTGCTGCCCTCGGGCAGATAGGTGTCGTAGCGGGTCGAGCCGTCGCTGTTCACGACCTTGAAATGCGGCCGGTGACCGAGGCTGCCGATGCCGCCTTCGCAGATCAGGTGATCGGCGGTCGGCTCGGTATGCGCTTCATACAGCGCAAATTTGATACTTGAAGACCCCGCATTGAGGACCAGCAGAACATCGCTCATGCGGCACCTCCGGAAAAGCGCGGCGGCGCCGCGGTGGTGTGGCGGGCGAGTAGCAGCGCGATCGCACAGGAGCCGAGCCGAGCCAGCGTCTTGTCGGCGCGGCTGGTGAGGATGATCGGCACTCGCGCGCCGAGCACGATCCCGGCAACGCGGGCGTGTGCCAGATACTCGAGCTGCTTGGCGAGCATGTTGCCGGCCTCGAGGTCCGGCACCACGAAGATGTCGGCGCGCCCTGCGACCGGCGAGACGATGCCCTTGGTTTTGGCGGCCTCTTCCGACACCGCGTTGTCGAAGGCCAGCGGCCCGTCGAGGATGCCGCCTTTGATCTGGCCGCGCTCGGCCATCTTGCACAATGCGGCTGCGTCGAGCGTCGAGCGGATGCTCTCGGTGACGGTTTCAACCGCCGACAGGATCGCCACCCGCGGCTCGGCGATGCCCAGCGCATGCGCCAGATCGATCGCGTTCTGGATGATGTCGCGCTTATCGGCGAGCGTGGGGTAGATGTTGATCGCCGCGTCGGTGACCAGCAGCGCGCGGGGATAGTCCGGCGCGTCGATCGCATAGACATGGCTGATACGGCGTGCGGTGCGGAGACCGCGGGCACGATCGACCACCGCGTGCATCAGCTCGTCGGTGTGCAGGGCGCCCTTCATCACCGCCTCGACCTCGCCGGCCCGCGCCATCGCCACCCCGGCTTCGGCAGCAGCCGCACTGTGCTCGACCGCGACGATCTCATAGCCGGCAAGATCAACCGCAGCCTGGGCGGCGGCGGCGCGGATCTTGGCTTCCGGTCCGACCAGCACCGGCACGATCAGCCCCTCGCGCGCCGCCTCGACGGCGCCGAGCAGCGAGGCGGAATCCACCGGATGCACCACCGCAGTGCGGATCGGCTGCAGCCCGCGCGTCATTTCGATCAGCCGCTCGTAGCGCTGAGCGGTGCGATTGAGATCGATTTCCGGCAGCAGCACCCGCGGCCGCGAAATCTTCTCGACCGGCGCGATCACTTCGGCAAGGCCGGTGATCACCTCTTCGCCGCGCTGATTGGTGGCGCGGCAATCCAGCAGCAAGCGTTTCTTGGCCGCGTTCTTCTCTTTCACCGTGACCGTGACGGTCACAGTGTCGCCGAGCAGCACGGGCCTTGCGAACCGCAGCGATTGGTCGAGATAGATCGTGCCGGGGCCGGGCAGTTGCGTACCGAGCAGGGTCGAGATCAGCGCCCCGCCCCACATGCCGTGCGCCACCACCTGATGAAACATGTCACTTTTGGCGAAAGCCGCGTCGACATGCATCGGGTTGACGTCGCCGGACATCACCGCGAACACCTCGATGTCGCGATAGGTCAGCGTCCGAACCAGACTGGCGGTGTCACCGACTTCGATCTCATCGAAGGTACGGTTTTGGATCTGCTCCATCATGTTTCTCCAGCCAGTTCCGATCAGCCGATCACATGATAGCCGGCGTCGATGTATTCGATATTGCCGGTGAGCGACCGCGCGCCGTCCCCGACCAGAAAAGCGGCAACCGCGCCGACATCCTCGATGCTGACGAGCTGATGCGCCGGCAGCCGGGCGCGTGTACGCTCCAGCAGTTCGTCGAACCGCGCGATACCCGACGCCGCCCGCGTCATCAGCGGCCCCGGCGACAGCGCATGAACGCGGATCTTCTTCGGCGCCAGCTCGGCCGCCATGTAGCGCACCGAGCTTTCCAGCGCCGCTTTCACCGGGCCCATCAGGTTGTAGTCTTCGACCACCTTCTCCGAGCCGTAGAACGACACGGTGAGCAGGCAGCCGCCGTCCGGCATCAGCGGCTCGGCGAGCTTGGCCATGCGGATGAACGAGTGACACGACACGTCCATCGCCATCGCGAAGCCGGCCTGCGAGCAATCGACCACGCGGCCGTGGAGGTCTTCCTTCGGCGCGAACGCGATCGAATGCAGCAGGAAGTCGAGCCGGCCCCATTGCTGGGAGATCCGTTCGAACACAGCCTCGAGTTGACCCGGCTCGCGCACGTCACACGGCACCACGATCGGACAGCCGAGCTGTTCAGCGAGCGGGACGACGTGAGGCGCGGCCTTGTCGTTGAGATACGTGACGGCGAGTTCGGCGCCGGCGTCGCGAAACGCGCGCGCGCAACCGAATGCGATGCTCTGATCGTTGGCAATGCCGACGACCAGGCCCTTCTTACCCTGCAGGTTCATTTGCTCTCCGTAACCTCAGCACCGTGTCATCACCATGACAGGTGCATGCGACCAACCGCCGAGCGCGGCTGGCACGTCACCGCTCACTTCAGCAATTGCTGGCGCATCCGTAATAGCTCTTTGCGCCGGGCGGGCGTGGTCTCCGGATAGCTCATTTTGAGGGATTCCATGGTCTCGACGATCACCTGCGAGACGATCAGTCGCGCATTTTCCTTGTCGTCGGCCGGAACGGCGAACCACGGCGAGTCATCACTGGAGGTCTCGCTGAGGCACTTCTCGTAGGCGTCCATATAGTCGTCCCAGTACTGGCGCTCTTCGAGGTCGGCGGCGCTGAACTTCCAGTTCTTCTCCGGCTCGTCGATCCGCGCCAGGAAGCGCTTGCATTGCTCCTCCTTCGACAAATGCAGAAAGAATTTGACGATCCGGGTGCCGTTGGCGTGCAGATGTTCCTCCAGATTGCGGATCGACCGGTAGCGTTTGTGCCAGAATGATTTGCCGAAGTTTTCGCCATTCGGCACCTGCTCGCTCTGCAGGATGTCCGGGTGAACCCGGACGATCAGCACCTCTTCATAGTAGGACCGATTGAAGATGCCGATCCGGCCACGCTCCGGCAGGTCGCGGGTGGTCCGCCACAGAAAGTCGTGCTGCAGCTCGGTCGCGCTCGGGTGCTTGAAGCTGAACACCTGGCAGCCCTGCGGATTGACCCCGGACATCACGTGCCGGATCACCCCATCCTTGCCGGCGGCGTCCATAGCCTGGAAGATCAGCAGCACGGCGTGGCGGTTGCTGGCATAAAGCAGCTGCTGCAGGTCGCTCAGCCGTTCGACCTGGGCGCGGAGCAATTCGTGGTAGTGCTCCTTGGATTCGTAGAACGGATCGACCTTGGTGGGCCATTTGCCGAGGTCGACTTTATCGCCCTCCTCGACCCGGAATTGCTTGGTCTTGATCTTCATTCCCGTCCTCTCGACGTCCTGAACCCGGGATCCGGCCGGCCGCCGCCCCGGCGGTCTCCCGTTCAGGGGAATTATAACCATCTGCGCGGCGAGGCCGCCACCGGCCCGTCCACGGCATTGAACTTAGTCAGGCTTCGTTCATGATCGGCGCCCTATGGTTGCAGCCGGCCGGGTATGGGCGCCACCAAGTGCACACCCGACATAAAGCGACCTCATTTGTACTTCATCTGCGCCCGGCCTGAGGGCTTATCTGGCGGCCTGAAGCGCTTGTGTAGTCAACGGAAATCACTATGGTGCGGGCCGCCCCGGACGGCCTCGGTTGCCGAACTGAGCCGGCACCCGTCGCTTCCGACGGTCCACAGCGCTGATAAGAGCGGTCGAGATGGACACTTCTATTCCTAGTAAGGTTCTCGCCGCGCAGGCGCGCCGGAGCAACGCGGCGCGGATCGCGCTGTTTGTTCTGCCGCTGCTGCTGCTGGCTCCGGCGATCTGGAACGGCTATCCGCTGCTCCAATACGACACCGGCGGCTACCTCGCCCGCTGGTACGAAGGTTACCTCGTCATCAACCGGGCGACCTCCTACGGCATCTACCTGCATCTCGGTGAGCAGACCCAGTTCTGGCTCAACCTCGGCTTCCAGGCGATCGTTTCGCTGTGGCTGATCCAACTGACGCTGCGGGTATTCGGTATTACCAAACCGTTTCGGCTTGCAGCGATCGGCGTCGGCCTGATCGCCACCACGGCACTGCCGTGGATCACCAGCATGCTGCTGACCGATATCTTCGCCGGCCTGTCGGTACTGTCGCTGTTCCTGCTGATCGCGTATCGCGACCAGACCTCGGCGGTCGAAAAGGTTCTGCTGTTCGCCTTCACGGCGTTCGCCGCCTCGACCCACAGCGCCACCATGATCGTGCTCACCGGCGTGTGCGTCGCCGGTTGGCTGCTGCTGCCCTGGCTGCGCGGCCGGGTCACCGCGTCGGGCCTCACGCTTGCCAGCTCGGCCCTGGTGGTCGGCGCGCTGCTGGTGCTCAGCTGCAACTACGCCCTGTCGGGCAAATTCACCTGGACCCCGGGCGGCTCCGGCGTTGCTTTCGGCCGGATGCTGCAGGATGGCATCGTCAAGCGCTACCTCGACGACCACTGCCCCAAGCAACAGCTCAAGCTGTGCCCCTATAAGGACGAGCTGCCGCCGACCGGCGACGACTTCCTGTGGGGCGGCAACAACATGTTCGACAAGCTCGGCCGCTTCGAGGGCATGAGCGACGAGATGGAATTCATCTCCAAGCAGGCCGTGACCGCCTATCCGTGGATGCAGTTCAAGGCTGCTGCCAAGGCGACTTGGGATCAGCTGGTGCATGTGGCAACCGGTGAAGGCACCAACGGCTGGCTGCCGCACACCTACGGCATCATCGAGCGCTATCTGCCCGAGCAGAGTGCGGCGATGCGGGCGGCCAAGCAGCAGCATTGGGACATCAACTTCGACGCCGTGAACCTGGTCCACGTGCCGGTGGCGCTGGGATCGATGGTACTGATGCTGATGATCCTCGGCTCGGCGCTGTGGCGGCACCGGCTCGACGACGTGACCCTGCTGGCCGGCACGGTGACGCTGGCGCTGCTCGGCAATGCGCTGATCTGCGGCATCATCTCGGGACCGCATGACCGTTATGGTTCGCGGATCGTCTGGATCGCTACTTTCACGGCGATGATCGCGGCGATCAAATACTTCATCGACGACCACGACACCGCCGACGACGGCACGGATTGATCGTCGCTTTCGACAAACTCCACAAACAAAGGCCGCGCGGACCTAGTCCGCGCGGCTTTGTCGTTTCAGATGGCCCTGGTGTTACGGGCAGGGGTGACGCTGGCCGTCATAGCCGAGATAGGTGCCTGAGGCCGGATCGTACGACCGGAAGCGCTGCGAGCAGTACGCGTCGGCGTCGGCTGCACCGGCCTGTGCCTGACTGTTGGCGATCGCGCCGCCGATGATCGCGCCGGCAGCGAGGCCGCCGATCGCCGGGCCCCAGCCATAGCCGCCGTGGCGATGGTAGCCGCCATGGCCCCAGCCGCGGTGGCCGTGCCACCCGCCACCATGGTAGCCATGATGGCGCCATTGCACCTGCTGAACGGCGGCCGGCGCCTGCTGTGACGCGGCACCGGGCATCATCGGAGCGGCGGCCGCAGGCGCGGACGCCACGGCGAGCGAACCCAGCACCAGCGCGGCTGCGGGCAACATGCGCGATATCATCATTGAACTCTCCCTGTTTCTCGAAATCCGTTCGACATCGTCCGGCGCTCCGAGAGCCGGCTGCGCAGACGGTCTGCTCCGACAACGGCTGGTACCACCGACCGTTCCGATATTTGGCTGCGACGGAGTGCGCGGGCCGCCACCGCACACAATCAAGTTCCTTTGCCTGCATCGGGTGCAACGCTGCGTCCCCGGCGACTCGAAATACGTGAGGAAGCGTAACCGCCAGCAGATGGTCGATGCGCAGCCGGTCGCGATCCGCGCCGCCGATGCGGGGATATCGATCAGCGCCGCGCCGCAACAGGCGGCGGAATAGCTCGGACGCCACCGCTCCCTCGCCGCTCGGCGCGGGCAGCGGCAGTGAGCAGAGCCGCACCGGCTGCCAGCGCCCCCAGGGCCAAGCCGGCGCGGAGCCAAGCCGGATTGAATGGAAACACCCGCGGCGACGCCTGCCGGTCGAACCTGCCATGCGCGCCGGGATCACCGCGGCCGGCCGCAAACAGATTATCAGGCCGGTTCGGCATCTCCGGCGCGTCGCTGGTCTCGTTGTCGACACCGGCACGCGCCAAAATGCGATCGGCGACGGATGGCATCAGCATCTGCGCGACGATCGCCTTGACGGCGAAGGAACCGACCCAATATTCGCGCGGCGCCCGCTCGGCGGCGCGAACCACCGCCTCTGCAATTGCTTCAGGCTGACAGATCGGCGGCACCGGTGCCGCCTTGCGATCGAACTTGTTGCGGGCCCAATCGAACTGCGGCGTATTCACCGCAGGCAGATGCACCATGGTGAGGGTGATGGCGCTGTTCTCGTTCAGCAGCTCACTGCGCAACGAGTCGATGAACCCACGGGTTGCAGCCTTGGCGGCGCAATACGGTGCCTGGAATGGAATCGAGCGATACGCCAGCGCCGAACCGATCGAGATGATCGCACCGCGGTTGCGCGGACGCATGTGACGCAGCGCCGCCAGCGTGCCGTACACTTGGCCGAGATAGCTGACCGTGGTGACTTGGTGAAATTCGTCGGGCGTCAGGTCAACGCTCGCGCCGTACACTGTCACCATCGCGTTGTTAACCCAAAGGTCGATCGGACCGAGCTTGGCCTCGACGCGCGCGGCAGCGTCGAGCATCGCATTGGCATCGGCGACATCAGCCTCGATCACCAGTGCTTCGCCGCCGAGGCCAATGATCTCACGCCGGGTGCTTTCGAGTCCTTCGCGCCCTCGCGCGATCAGGCCGACTTTGCAGCCGCGGCGACCGAACGCCACCGCGATCGCCCGGCCGACGCCCGCACTGGCGCCGGTCACCACCACCGTTTCGATGACGTCGCGCCTGGTCATCAGAACTCCCTTTGCGATCCGGACAAAGACGATTTGTCCCAACAACGCGGCAGCAACGTTCCAGGTTGCTCTGCCGAAGGTGAAATCTCGGCCAGGCGGCTCACAACGACGGCGCAAACGAACAAGGGACGGCGCTGAGCCGTCCCTTGTCATCGTTCACGAGATGGATGCCGTGTGGCTCAGCCCTTGGCGATCGGCACCGCGACGAAGCGGGCAGCCGAGTCCGCCGTCTTCACCCGCATCAGCACGGTCTTCTTGCCGTCCTTGCTGGCTTCGGTCAGCGCGTTGCGGACGTCGCCAGTGTTGGTCACCGCCTTGCCGCCGACGTCGAGAATGACGTCGCCGGTACGCAGGCCCTTGTCGGCGGCAGGTCCGTCCGGATCGATGCCGGTGACGACCACGCCGTTCTTGCCGGCACCATCGACGTCGCTGGCCGGCGCTACGCGCAGGCCGAGATACGGGCGAGCGCCGTCGCGATCACCGCTGTTGTCGGCGACCTTCTGATGATCACCGGGCATTTCGGCGAGCGTCAGATCGATAGTCTTGGATTGGCCGTTGTGCAGCACGTCAAGCTTCACCGAGGAGCCCGGCGTCAGCGTGCTGATGGTGCGGGCGAGCGCGCGGGAGTCCTTGACCTCCTTGCCGTCGACCGCGGTGATCACGTCGCCGGCCTTGATGCCGGCCTTCGCGGCCGGGCTGCCGTCCTGCGGACTGTCGACCAGGGCGCCGCGGGCCTGCTTCATGCCCAGGCTGTCGGCGATCTCCGCCGTCACCGGCTGTACCTGGACGCCGAGCCAGCCGCGGGTGACGTAGCCCTTGTCCTTGAGCTGCGACACCACCAGCTTCGCGGTCGCGGCCGGAATATCGAAGCCGATGCCGACCGAGCCGCCCGACGGCGAATAGATTGCGGTGTTGACGCCGATCACATTGCCATTGGTGTCGAACGCCGGGCCGCCGGAATTGCCCTTGTTGATCGGCGCGTCGATCTGCACGTAGTCGTCATAGGGGCCCGAGCCGATGTCACGGCCACGCGCCGAAACGATGCCGGCCGTCACCGTGCCGCCGAGACCGAACGGATTGCCGACCGCGATCACCCAGTCGCCGACTCGCGCCGGCGCATCGGCGAAGTTGACGTGCGGAAAGTCCGTCTTGCCGTCGACCTTGATCAGCGCCAGGTCGGTCTTGTCGTCAGTGCCGACGACCTTCGCGGTATAGATGGTGCCGTCATCGGTTGTCACCTGCACCGACTTGGCGTGATCGACCACATGATTGTTGGTGACTGCGTAGCCGTCGGCGGTGATGAAGAAGCCGGAGCCTTCGCCGGTGATCATCTGGTGCCGCTTCGGCATGCCTTCAGGGCCGCGGAAGCCGAACTGACGCTCGAACTGCTGGAACGGCGCGAGGCCGCGCGGCATCTGCATCTGGTCGCCGTCACCATCGTCACGCACCAGCGGCGTGGTCTGGCGATCGTCATCGATCTTGACCCGGACCGAAATCACCGCCGGCTTCACCTTGTCGACCAGATCGCCGAACCCGGCCGGCGCCGGCTTGCCGTTCTCGGCCGCGTAGGCCGGAGACGTCAGCGACGGCATCTCGCGGGTGAGATAGCCGGCGCCGCCGAGCGCCACCACCATGCTCAAGCCGGCAGCGGAAGCCAGCAGCGAGAGACGCCGCGGCCTCAACACTTTGCGGATATGAGCCTCGGTTTGAGCTGATACGTGGTCGAACTGGTCGCCTTGCATGACGTGGTCTCCATCTGGTCGATCGTGAGCGTGAAACGATGAGACCGAATATAGGAGAGCGACCTTACGGCGAGCTGTGCCGGATATTAATCTTCGGCAAGATGCTATCACGCGCACGCGAGCACCGACCGGGACGTTTCGCGCGGAGAGAAATGGAAGACGCGGTGCTTACTTACGATTCTGTAAGGGCAGATCAAATGCGAAATTGGCTCACATGCGAGAGTGACGGCGTCTGCGCTGGCACACGCCGTCTCCTGCTCGCTTAGCGGCGCTTCATCGAGACCGAGATCTGCCGCACGTCATTGCCTTGCGGCACGATCGTGACCGACTGCGCCGCACCGCGGGACGCGACCGACAACGAGGCATTGAAGCCCGGTCCCGCCACTTGCGCCGAAATGTTGCCGCCGCGCACCGTGCCCGACACATTGCCGGTGACGTTGCGCGTCGCCTCGCTCCAGGTCCCGGAGAGGCGTCCCCCGGTCTCTTCGACGTTGCTCGAAATGTCGAACTTGTAGCTGTCGCTGGCGCAGGTCAGCTTCTGCTGCATCAGACGGCCGTCGCCGCCAACCGCGTAAGACGCCTGGCAGCGAATCCGCTCGGCCGAGCCGTCCGACATCTGCACCCGTCCATTGCCCGCCCAGTATCCGGCCAAACCGTCGAAAGCCCCCGCGGCCACACCCGCAGTGGGCGCGAGCAGCAGCGCACCAGCAAAGCCGGCGGCGAGGGCGGGAGCGGCGAAACGAAAGGTCATGAGGGCCTCCGGAGGACGAACGACAGCAAGCGGCGCAGAACCCCGCCGCGCGGGTCTTGCACAACGATCCTGCCGGCGTTCGGTTTCATCGGCCCTCGGCCGCAGCTTCTAGCCGAGCAGCAGCGCGATCAGCGTGCCGACGACCACGCCGACGCAGGCGCCGGACAGGACGAAAACCGAGCCCCACAGCAGAAAATAGCCGACCACCGCGCCGAGCGTCTTGTCGAGGTGGTCGCCGTACATCCAGAACGAGGCCGCACAACCGGCGACGATGATCGCCGCGATCGCGACTCTCAGCCACAGCGCCTGGCGCGACGCGCGCGCAACGAACCAAGCGCCCCACCCGACGGCGGCGGCGAGCAGCACCCAGCCAATGATCAAACGGACGGCCATGATGGTTTCCAGGGTACAGAGGACGACCTACGCCGTGGAGTCGACGAACGGATGACGGATCGCCGCCACGGCGGATTTCCATTACATTATCGGCGCGCGGGCGTCCCTGCCCGGTCGTGGACCTTACGGAATTACCCTGCCGCCGATGTGATGGTGAATGGCTCCCCCTTCTGATTCCGATCCGCACGAGCCGTCGCCGCCGCTGTTTCAGGGCCGCGGGCTGACCAAGCGATTCGGCAGCTTTGTCGCCAATCAGGCGATCAATCTCGACATCGCCGGCGGCGAAGTTCACGCGCTGCTCGGCGAGAACGGCGCCGGCAAGTCGACCTTGGTGAAGATGATCACCGGGCTGCTGCAGCCGGACGAGGGCCGGATGATCTGGCGCGGGACGCCGATCGCGTTCGCAGGCCCGGCGGAAGCGCGAGCTTGCGGCATTGCCGCGGTGTCGCAGCACTTCGCGCTGTTCGACAATCTCACCGTGGTCGAGAATGTCGCGCTCGGGCTCGATCGCCGGGTTTCGGTCGGCAAGCTGGCGGCGGAGTTGGAGCAGATCTCGGAGCGCTACGGCCTGCCGCTCGATCCCAAGCGCGAAGTATGGCGGCTGTCGGTCGGCGAGCGGCAACGGATCGAGATCGTCCGCGCACTGCTGCAAGACCCACAGCTTCTGATCCTCGACGAGCCCACCGCGGTGCTGACACCTGCCGAAGCCGACAGGCTGTTCGACGTGCTGGAGCGGCTGAAAGCGGACGGCCGCGCGCTGTTGTACATTTCGCACAAGCTCGACGAGGTGAAGCGGCTTGCCGGCGTCGCCACCATCCTGCGCGCCGGCCGCGTCGTCGGCAGCTGCGACCCGCGCCAGGAAAGCGCCGCTTCGATGGCGCGGATGATGGTCGGCAGCGACGTGACGGCGCCGAAGCAATCCAGCCATTCGATCGGTGGCCCGTTGCTGAGCGTCAGTGGTCTGACGCTGCTTCCCGACGATCCACATGGCGTCACGCTCCGCGACCTCTCCCTCGAAGTCCGTAGCGGCGAGATCGTCGGCATCGCAGGAGTTGCCGGCAACGGCCAGGACGAGCTGTTCGCGGCACTGTCCGGCGAGACGAGTATCGGACAATCGGACGCGATCAAGATTGTCGGCGAGGCCGTCGGAAGCCTCTCGATCAACCAGCGGCGCCAGCTCGGCGCCGCTTTCGTGCCGGAACAGCGGCTCGGCCATGCCACCGTGCCGACCACGAGCCTGTCCGACAACGCGCTGCTGACCGGGCATGCGACCGGGGGACTGACGCGGTTCGGCTTGGTCGACCGCGGCGCCGCGCTGGCGCTGGTCGATCAGGTCAGCGATGCCTTCGACGTGCGCAAAGCCAGCCGTGATCCGGAAGCTGCACGGCTCTCCGGCGGCAATCTGCAGAAGTTCATCGTCGGCCGCGAGATCCTGCGGCAACCGCGTCTCTTGGTCGTCGATCAACCGAGCTGGGGATTGGATGCCGGCGCGGCCAGCGCGATCCGTCAGGCGCTGCTCGATCTCGCAGCGCGCGGCGCGGCCGTGCTGGTGATCAGTCAGGATCTGGACGAACTGATCGAGATCGCCGATCGCGTCGCGGTGATGTTTCACGGCAGGCTGTCGCCGCCGCGTGCCGTCAGCGAGATCGGCCGCGATCAATTGGGACTTTTAATGGGCGGAAGCGGCTGGCCGACGGAGGTGCGCGATGTCGCTGGTGCTTGAGAGGCGCAGCGAACGATCGGTGGCGATTGCGCTTCTATCCCCGCTGCTCGCGATCACGCTGACGCTGCTGACCCTGACGATCGTGTTCGTGGCGCTCGGCAAAAATCCGGCTGCGGCGCTGGCGGTGTACTTCATCACGCCGCTGACCGACGGCTACTCGCTGCAAGAGATCGCGGTGAAGGCCTCGCCGCTGATCATGATCGCGGTCGGGCTGGCGCTGTGCTACCGCGCCAACGCCTGGAACATCGGCGCAGAAGGACAACTGCTGATCGGCGCCATCGCCGGCAGCGGCTTGGCGGTGATGACGCACGGGACAAATCCCGGCCCGTGGCTGATGCCAGCGATGTTGCTGGTCGGAGCGCTGGCCGGCGCCGCTTATGCGCTGATTCCGGCGCTCTGCAAGGTCAGGTTCGGCGCGTCGGAAATCCTGATCAGCCTGATGCTGGTTTATGTCGCCGGCCTGCTGCTCGACTATCTGGTGCGCGGGCCGTGGCGCGATCCGGCAGGCTTCAACTTTCCGACCACCGCCGAGTTCGACCCTGCAGCGACGCTGCCGCTGCTGATTGCCGGCAGCCGCGTTCATGCCGGCCTGATCCTGACGATGATTGCAGTCGTGGCCGCCGCCGTTCTGCTCGGCCGCACGCTGAAAGGATTCGAAATCCGCGTGGTCGGCACCGCCCCGCGCGCCGCACGGTTCGCCGGCTTCAACGCCGATCGTCTGGTGCTGACGACGTTTGCGATCTCCGGCGCCCTGGCCGGCCTCGCCGGCATCATCGAAGTCGCCGGACCGATCGGGCGTTTGCAGCCGGATATCTCGCCGGGCTACGGCTTCACCGCGATCATCGTGGCGTTTCTCGGACGCCTCAATCCGCTCGGCATTCTCGCCAGCGGCCTGTTCCTCGCGCTGACCTTCATCGGCGGCGAGCAGGCGCAGATTGCGCTGAAACTGCCGCAGGACATGACCGGCGTGATCCAGGGCATCCTGCTGTTCTACGTGCTCGCCTGCGACTCGCTGATTCTGTACCGGATCCGCTGGCGCAGCCCGCAACGAAAGGCGCTGCATGGGCCTCTTTGAAGCCATCCTGCTGTCGATCGTCACCGCCTCGACCCCGCTGCTGCTGGCGGCGAGCGGTGAGCTGATCACTGAGCGCGCCGGCGTCCTCAACCTCGGCGTCGAAGGCATGATGCTGATCGGCGCGGTGTGCGGCTTCGCCGGCGCCTGGGCGACCGGGTCTACCGCGATCGGCGCGCTGTGCGGGATCGCAGCCGGCGTCGCGCTTTCGGCGCTGTTCGCAGCGGCAGCGATCGGGCTTGCGATCAATCAGGTCGCGGCCGGCCTGGCGGTGACGATCCTCGGCACCGGTCTCGCAGGCCTGATTGGCGCGCCGTTCGTCGGCGAGAACATCACCGCCGCACCGCATCTGTGGCTGCCGTGGCTCACCGACATCCCGCTGATCGGCAAGCTGCTGTTCGGCCAGGACGCCCTCGTCTATCTATCGATCGGGCTGATCGCCGCGATCGCCTACGTGCTCGCCCGCACGCGGACAGGATTGATTCTGCGCGCGGTCGGCGACGATCCGGCCTCGGCGCATGCGCTGGGCTACAACGTCGCGGCGATCCGGACGCGGGCTGTGCTGTTCGGTGGCGGCTGCGCGGGGCTTGCCGGTGCCTATCTGACGCTCGCCTATACGCCGTTCTACGCGCCCGGCATGACGGCGGGGCGCGGCTGGATCGCGCTGGCGCTGGTGGTGTTTGCGTCGTGGCGACCGGGCCGGCTGGTGGCCGGCGCCATCCTGTTCGGCGCGGTGTCGATCCTGCAGCTGCACGCCCAGGCGATCGGTCTCGGGGTGCCATCTCAACTTATGTCGGCGTTGCCCTATCTTGCCACGGTGCTGGTGTTGGTGCTGATCTCGCGCGTCCGCCGCGGCGGGTCTGTGGCGCCGGCGGCGCTCGGAACCGCCTTCGTGCCGGAGCGCTAGAAACGAGATCCGAGAGCCGCGCGGCGGGGGCGCGGGACTCGCACAGGACGATCCCCGAGCGATGAAGCGGAGATTCGGATGAACAAGGCGATCATGGCGGCGCTGGTGCTGACGGCGAGCTGCGCCGGGCTGTCGGTGGCGAGCGCGCAGGACAAGCCGGAGAGCAAACCGGACAAGCTGAAGGTCGGCTTCGTCTATGTCGGCCCGGTCGGCGACTTCGGCTGGTCGTATCAGCACGATCAGGCGCGCCAGGCGATCGTCAAGGAATTCGGCGACAAGGTCGAGACCACCTACCTGGAGAAGGTCAGCGAAGGCCCGGACGGCGAGCGCTCGATCGAACAGCTCGCCCGCGCCGGCAACAAGCTGATCTTCGTCACCTCGTTCGGTTACATGGATTCGGTGATCAAGGTCGCCAAGAAGTATCCGGATGTGAAATTCGAGCACGCCACCGGCTACAAGCGCGAGCCTAACGTCTCGACCTATGCGGGCCGGTTCTACGAAGGCCGCACCATCCAGGGCACGATCGCAGCAAAGATCTCCAAAAAGGGCGTGCTCGGCTATATCGGCTCGTTCCCGGTGCCCGAAGTGATCTCCGGCATCAACGCCACTATCCTGGCGGCGCAGAAGATCAATCCGAACATCAAGGTCAAGATCGTCTGGGTGAACTCCTGGTTCAATCCCGGCAAGGAAGCCGACGCCGCCAAGGCGCTGATCGATCAGGGCGCCGACGTGATCATGCAGCACACCGACAGTGCCGCAGCGGTGCAGATCGCCAACGAGCGCGGCATCCACGCGTTCGGCCAGGACTCCGACATGATCAAGTTCGGACCGAAGGCGCAGCTCACCGCCATTATCAACAACTGGACGCCGTACTACGTGTCGCGCGTCAAAGCGGTGATGGACGGCAACTGGGCGTCGCAGGATGTCTGGGAAGGCCTGAAGGACAAGATGATCCAGATGGCGCCCTACACCAACATGCCGGACGACGTGAAGAAGCTCGCCGCCGACACCGAGGCCGGTATCGCCGCCGGCACCATCAAGCCGTTCGCCTGCCCGATCCTCGATCAGGAGGGCAAAGAGGTCGAATGCAAAGGCGGCGATCAGCTCGACGACGGCCAGATCCGCGGCATGAACTTCTACGTCAAAGGCATCGACGACAAGATTCCGGGGAAGTGAGTCAGATACTCACCGCGGGAGAGGAGAGCAGCACATTTCCCCGATGCTGACGTCATACGCGGGCTTGCCCCGCGTATCCATCTTGCGCGACAGCACGCTGACTCACTTCAGGACGATGAATTGCCGGGTCAAGCCGGCAATGACGGCGCAGGAAGATCGACACGAACTTCTGTCGCGTCGGTCGGTTTCCTCAATGCAGCCGCGGTGCCTTCAGGAACTTGGCACGGTCGGAGGAATGCAGCACCACGTCGAAGGTGGCGCCGCCGCTGAACAGCGTCAGCGGCACCTCGACGCCCGCGGTGCCGAGCGCCCAGACCTTGCGATAGAACTCCGCTTCGCTGGTCACCTTGTCGCCCGCAACTGCGAGGATGACATCGCCGGTCTTCAGCTCGGCGCGCGCCGCCGGCCCCTTCGGCGCAATCCCAACCACCACGACCTTGTCTTCGATCTCGGTTGAATACAGCCCAAGCCAAGGCCGCACCGGTTTGTTCGGTCGGCCGAACTTGCGCAGGTCGCTCAGCACCGGCGGCAACAAATCGATCGGCACGCTCATATTGTAATGCTCATTCGAGCCGCTGCGCTCGATCTGCAGCGAGCCGACGCCGATCAGCTCGCCGGTCGCCGACAACAGCGCAGTGCCGCCCCAGTTCGGATGCGACGGCTCGGTAAAGATCGCGTCGTCGAGCAGATATTCCCAATAGCCGGCGAATTCCTGGCGCGCGGCGATGCGCCCCGCGACCGAACGGGTGCGCCCTCCGACGCCGCCGATGATGACGCGCTCGCCCGCCTTGGCAAAAGCAGAGCGGCCGAGCGGCAGCGGCGGCAGGTCGATCGGGCCGAGCGCCTGGACCAGGCCGAAGCCGCTCTCCTGATCGAAGCCAAGCGGATGGCCTTCGACGACGCGGCCATCGCCGAGATGCAGCCATACCGTTTCGGCTTCAGTGATCAGGTAGCCGATGGTCAGCACGAGGCCGTCATCGATCAGCACGCCGTTGCCGGCACGCTCGGTGCCGAGCGTCCCGGCCGTATAGGCATCAGCCGGAATGATCGCGTGCAGCCCGACCACCGCGGACAGTGCGCGATCGAGATCGAAGCCGAAATCGGACGAGCGAGGCCGGATCGCGGCCGGGACATTCCATTCGGGGAGCGAAGGCATCCGGCGTCTCCTGTTGCGCAACACCGCGTGCAACCGGAAATATCGGGGCCTTGGGGACGATTTGCAAGCCAGCGTCACCGTGCCGCGGACGGCGGCAAGGAGCGCCGGCCGACCGAGGCTCAGCCCTCCTTATGGACGCCCGAGCCCTCGACGATCTTGCGCCAGCTTTCGGTCTCCGCCGCCAGCATCGCGCCGAACTGCTTGGCGTCGCCATGCAGCGCAATGGCACCGAGATCGGCAATACGCTGCTTGATCGTCGGCTCGTCCAGCGCCGCATTGATCTCGCGGTTGAGCAGATCGACGATTGGCTGCGGCGTGCCGTGCGGCGCTCCGACGCCATAGAACGAGCTGGTATCGTAACCAGCCAGCGTGTCGCCGATCGGCGGCACATCCGGCAGCACCGCCGAGCGCTCGCGGCTGGTGACGCCGAGCGCGCGGATCTTGCCGGCCTGCGCCAGCGCGAACGACGAAGTGACATTGTCGAACATCGCCTGGATCTGCCCGCTCATCAGGTCGGTCAGGCCAGGCGCCGAGCCGCGATATGGCACGTGCACCATCTCGATGCCGGCCATCAACTTGAACAACTCACCCGACAGATGCAGCGAGGTCCCGATGCCCGACGAGCCGACGCTGATCTTGCCCGGATGCGCCTTGGCATAGGCGATGAACTCCGCGACGTTATTTGCCGGAATATCATTGTTGATCACCAGCACCAGCGGAATGCGGGCGATGCCGGCGACCGGTGTGATGCTCTTGGCGAAGTCGAACAGCAACGCGCGGTCGAACGAGGCGTTGATCGCATTCGCGGTGCTGGTCAGCAGCAGCGTGTAGCCGTCAGCCGGCGAATTGATTACCGCCTGGGTGCCGATCGTGCTACCGGCACCTGGTTTGTTCTCGACGACGAAGCTCTGACCGAGCTTCTCGGACAGATACTGACACACCAGGCGCGACAGCACGTCGGTGGCGCCGCCGGCCGCATAAGGCACGATCCACTTCACTGGACGATTCGGATACGCCGCCGCGTCCGCGAGCGCCGGCGCGACCAGCCGCGCACCAGCGGCACATATCGCCGCGCCTGCCGCCGTCCCAAGCAATGCTCTCCTGCTGATCGTCATCGCGTCCTCCATGTAATCCCGCTGGACACTGCGATAGCGCAGACGAACCGCCTCGCGCATGCACGGACCGCGATCGTGGTAAAGGCGCATGAACGGCGAGGCGCCGTTCTTCGGGATTAGCGATAAGTTGTCGTTAATTCCGCCGCTTCATACTCGCCCGGCGGGCTCCATATGCCCAACTGTTCTGCGCCGGAGTCACGGCACACCTGCGGCAAGGTTAACGAGACCTTACAGACCGAGCGATGCAAGGTTGAACCGATGACCGACTTTGCCCTCGCGCCGCAGGACGCTGTTCGAGCCAGCCCGCCCCGTCTCAAAGCCCTGCAGCTCGGCCTTCTGTGGCTGGTCGGCGCCAGCGGCGCGATCGTGTTCATCGAGCCGAGCCCCTATGAAATCGCCATCGTGCTGGCGCTGGGAGTCCTCGCCGTCACCGGCGGGCTCCGACTTGCGCCGGCGCTGATCGTTCCGATCGGACTGCTGATCGGCATCGAACTCGGCTACAGCATCGGCGCGGTCGGCTTGATGGACGACCCCATCATTCTGAACTGGATCCTGACCTCGTGGTACATGGCGGTGACCGCGATGTTCTTCGCGATGGTGTGCCTGCAGGACACCCGCGAGCGCGCCGAAGCGATCGCCCATGGCTATCTGGTCGGCGGCCTCATCGCGGCACTGGCCGGCATCGTTGGTTACTTCAATCTGCTGCCTGGCGGGCAGGATCTGCTGACCTATGTGGGGCGCGCGCGCGGCACGTTCAAAGATCCGAACGTGCTCGGCGCGTTTTTGATCTTCCCGGCGATCTACAGCCTGCAGCGGGCGATCGAAGGTTCGTTCTGGACGATGGTGCGCAACGGCATCGCGTTCGGCATCATTTCGCTTGCGGTGTTCTTGGCTTTCTCGCGCGCCGCCTGGGGCATGCTGGCCGGCGCATCGCTGCTCACCGTGGCGTTGATGTTCATCACCGCGCCGACGCAGCAGCGGCGGCTGCGGATCGTCGTCCTCGCCGCACTGGCGCTGATCGTGCTCGCCGCGACGATTGCGGTGCTGCTGTCGTTTGACCAGATCGACGCGCTGTTCAAGGAGCGTGCCAGCCTGTCGCAGCCTTACGACAGCGGCCGGTTCGGCCGGTTCGGCCGGCATCTGCTCGGCGCCAAGATGGCGCTCGACCATCCGACCGGCATCGGTCCGTTGCAATTCAGGCGGTTCTTCCCCGAGGACACTCACAACTCGTTCCTCAACGCTTTCATGTCCGGCGGCTGGATCAGCGGCACGCTGTATCCGGCTCTGGTGTTCGTGACAGCGGCCTATGGGCTGCGCAACGTGTTTGTACGTACGCCGTGGCAGCGGGTCACGATCGTCGTGGTGACTGCGATGGTGGTCACGCTACTCGAGAGTTTCATCATCGATACCGACCATTGGCGGCACTATTTCATGCTGGTGGGCTTGACTTGGAGCCTGGCGATCGCCAGCACTCGGTTCCGACGCGGCCAGTCCAGTCCGGTCGTTTCCGAGGGCTGACGGCCCGCCACAGAGCATCGAAAGCAGCGCATGACGAAACGCCACATCCTCGTGACCGGCGGCGCCGGCTACATCGGCAGCCACATGACGCTGGCCCTGCTCGGCGCCGGCGAGCGGCCGCTGGTGATCGACAACCTCTCTACCGGTTCGCGCGCGATCGTGCCACCCGAGGTGCCGATCTTCGAGGGCAATGTCGGCGACGCCGACTTCGTCGGCCGGATCATGGACGAGCACCCGATCGAGGCGATCATTCATTTCGCCGCCAGCGTCGTTGTGCCGGAATCGGTCACCCAGCCCCTCGCCTACTACGGCAACAACACCGCAAACACGCGCACGCTGCTCGACTGTGCGGTCAAGCGCGGCGTGCCGCATGTGGTATTCTCTTCGACCGCAGCGGTCTATGGCGAGCCGGACCGTACGCCGGTCGAAGAGGATGACCCCACCCGTCCGATCAACCCTTACGGCCGCTCCAAGCTGATGGTCGAATGGATGCTGGCCGACGTCGCGCAGGCTTATCCGTTCAGCTACGCGGCGCTGCGCTATTTCAATGTTGCCGGCGCCGACCCCCAAGGCCGCGCCGGACAATCCACGCCGAACGCCACCCATCTGATCAAGATCGCGGTGCAAGCCGCGCTCGGCAAGCGTCCAGGCCTCGACGTTTACGGCACCGACTATTTCACCCCGGACGGCTCGTGCATCCGCGACTACGTGCATGTGTCGGATCTGGCCCAGGCGCATCTCGATGCGCTAGAATATCTGCGTGCCGGCAAGCCGAGCATCACCTGCAACATTGGTTATGCCAACGGCTACTCCGTGCTCGATGTGATCGAGGTGGTGAAGCGGGTGTCGGGCGTCGATTTCGAAGTGCGGATCAAGGGTCGGCGCGCCGGCGATCCCGCGGCGCTGATTGCGGCCAACCAACGCGCCCGGACCGCGCTGAACTGGACGCCGCGCTACGACGATCTCGAGCAGATCGTGCGCGACGCGCTCGCTTGGGAGCGCCGTCTCGGCTGAGACAGCACGGCCAGCCCGCTGTCTCACCGCGGGACGACGCACCAGATCGGTACAGGACCGGACGCTCGCAGAACAGCTACGGCCGCCTTTCTACGATCGCGGCGATGCGGCTTTAACCACTTTACCTTGTTGGATGGAGGCGGTTGGCAAAAGGTTGCTTCCATTAGTCGAATGATCGATTGTTCCGCCGCAAAGTCGATCGACCTTGACGGTCGAGAGGAAGTGGAATGTCCAACACGCAAGACAGCGGCGAACAGCCGAATGCGCCGACGGGTGCCGAACGGCGCAAGTCGGATCGCAGGAAAGCTGCGTTTTGGATTCCGTTCGAGCAAAATCTGCCGCACGGCGAGCGCCGCGTTTCCGGCGATCGCCGCCGCGAGCGGTTCGGGCAGTGGCCGCGTGTTGTGCTCGGCGGACTGCCGATCGTCGTCAGCGACCAGACCGAGACTGCGCGCGCGATGGTCGATGAAGCGCTGCAGCGTCGCGGGCTTTGGCGCTATCCGGCCTACATGACGTCTGCGAACGGCGAAGTGACGTATCGCTGCGCGGTCGACGAAACCGAGCGCAAGCTGGTGACGGAGGCCGATGCCATCCATGCGGACGGCATGCCGCTGGTGTTCGTGTCGCGATTCCGCTGCGGCCAATCGCTGCCTGAACGCGTCGCCACCACCGATCTCTTCCACGAGGTCGCGCGCGAAGCCAGCAAGCGCGGCGCGACCATGTACATGCTCGGCGCCAACGAAGACTCCAACCGCCGCGCGGTCGAACGCGTGCAGCGCCGCTATCCCGGCCTGCGCCTGGTCGGCCATCGCCACGGCTATTTCGCCGACGAGGCCGAGGAAATCGCAGTGTGCCGAGAGATCGGCGCGCTCGCGCCGGACATCCTGTGGGTGTCGATGGGCGTGCCGCGCGAACAGGCGTTTGTGGTGCGCAATCGCCATCGCCTGACCACCGTCGGCGTGATCAAGACCTCGGGCGGCCTGTTCGACTTCCTGTCGGGCTCGAAGCCGCGCGCGCCGCAATGGATGCAGAAGATCGGCCTCGAATGGCTGTGGCGCATGGCGCTGGAGCCGCGACGCCTCGGGGTGCGCTATCTGAAGACCAACCCGTACGCGATGTACCTGCTGTTGACGCGGTCGCGCTGACCTTTCCTTCTCCGCTTAACGCGGATGCATCAGCGCACCGATCACACCGGCGTCCAACCTGCCGGTACGCGGATCGGCCAGACCGAATCCCTGATCCAGCTCCCAATAGGTCCAGCCCCAGCAATTCGCTTCGGCCGAATCCACCACCGACTCCAGCCAGCGGAGCCGGCTGTCGCGCGGCGCCGCCGGTTTGAATACGCCGAATTCGTTGATGATCAACGGCCGCGCGTAGCGCTCCTGCCAGGCGACCGCCGGAATCAACTGCCGAGCCACATAGCTTGGCGAGCCGGCCTGCGCGATCGCGTTGTCCAGTTCCTGCAGCGCTTCATTGTCGCCGCGCGACGTCAGCTCGCTGCGCAGTCGCTCTACGGCGGGATCGTCGGCGACAAGCGGGAACGGTAGATCGTGAATCCGGCTCGATGGGTTGGCCGAATCCCAATGGCCCTGATGGGTGAACACCATCGGATCGTAGAAATGCAACGCATAGACGACGTTGCGGTCGGCGAGCGGCCTGAACTGCGGCAGCGAATCGGCGCGTTGCCAATAGGTCGGGCCAACGATCAGTGTGGTCTGCGGCAACTGCCCCCGCACAAAGGCAGCGAGTTGTTCGACTTCACTCTGCCATCGGTCCGGCGCGATATCCGGTTCATTCAGCAGTTCGGCGAACACCCGTTCCACCGGGTGCTTGCGGATCACCGTCGCAAGGCTGCTCCACGCGTCGGTGAGCGCCGCCATCGCGGCCTTCGGGTCGTCGCGGTGGAGGCGGCCGAAGCCATCCCCGGGATGCAGGTCGACCGACACATGAAAGCCCAGGCCGATCAGTTCGGTGAGCGCCGTATCGACGCCGGCGAGCTGTCGTTCGATCGTGGCCCGCGGACTGAAGGCCCGCATCACCAGATCGCCGGCGACCGGAAGCCTCACATGAGTAAAGCCCGCGCTACGCACGGCGCGGAGTAACTCAAGGCTCGGAGCCTGGAGCCGCTCGTTCTCTGTCCAATTCGAGACATTCACGCCGCGAGCCAGCGCGGCGATGGTCTGAGGCGGAACGCCGGATGTCGGGCCCGTGCAGCGGCCCTGCGCATCGGCCTGCGCGCTCCAGCACATTGCGAAGAGCACCACGGCGGTGCAAGCGATCGCACCTCGGGTGAGCACGCGCCGTACGCCGGTCAGCTCGCCAGCCGCGCGGTGATGGTCGCCGCGGCGGGGGCCGGTTGCGCGCTGGCCTTGTTGACGACCACGCCGGCCGGTGCGTGGCCACTCCGCGACAGCAACGCCTGCGCTTCCAGCGCGGCGCCAGCCTCGGTCACGGCGCTGTCGATCACGAGCAGATTGAGATCGGTATGAGCAGCGATCTCGGCCACCTCCGGCTGCGAGGCGAGCGCCGGGGCGTCGATCAGAATTAGGTCGAACTCGCTGCGGACATCGTTCTGCACCGTTACGTCGGGTGCCGCGGCGATCAGACGGACGACGGACGGGATGGTCGTCTTCAGCACGCGAACGAGAGCGCCCCCATCCGACTCTGCGCGATTCGACGGCGCAGCGGGCGCGGTGCGCGACTGCCCTGCGACTTCGATGACGACGCTCAGCATCCCGCGATCCACCGCGATCGCGTTCAGCGCACGCGCCACCGAGCTCTTGCCGGCGCCGGGATCGACCGACGTCACCAGCACCACCTTGCCATGCTGCGATGGCTTAACACCGATCGCATCGAGCAGCCCGACGACGTAGGGATCGAGCCGCCGCTCGCCGCCCAGCATCGCGAGCTTGCCGCCGAGGGTGCGGCCGCCCGATAGATCGGGAATCCGCGCAACAATCGGCAGGCTGGCATAGTCGGCAGCGGGCTTCTTGTCTTCCACCTGCGGCGCTGCGGCTTCGACCGGCACAGGCGCGGTCGCGCCTTCCGGCGGACGAGAATTGTCGGCTCGCTCCGGCTGGTTCGACATCGACGCCCAAATTGCGGTGACGGCGATCGACACCAGGATCGACGCCACCGGGATGGCGGCGATCAGCACCAGCAGCGGCGGGCGGGTCGGCCGGGTCGGCGGCGTCGCAAACGAAGCCACCTTGGTCTGGCTCGCCTGCAGCAGGCGCTGCTGATTGGTGGCGTTGTAGCGCTCGAGGAATTGCTCGTAGATCGCCCGATTGGCGTTGGCCTCACGCTGCAACTCTTTAAGTTTCACAGAAGCCTGGTCGTCGCCGAGCATCTCGGTCTCGAGCGTCTTCAATTGCTGTTCCAGCGCCTTCTGCTGGTCGCGCATCGCCTCATAGTCGGACTTGGCGCTGGCGATGTTGCGTTTGCGCTCGGCCTCGATCTGGCGATTAAGCTCGGCAAGCTGATTATAGGCGATCACCAGCTCCGGATGGCGATCCCCGAGGACAGCGCGCTTCTGAGCGATCTGATCGTTGAGCTGGGTGCGCTGGGTGCGCAGCACGCTGACGAGGTCGGACTTCGATCCGGTCGAGCCATCGACCTCGGATTTCAGGTCGCGCTGCGCCTGCTCGTAGCGGTTTTTGGCTTCCTCGGTGCGCAGTCGCGCCGCGGACACCTGCTGGGTCAGCTCGGTGACCCGGAGTTGACGCGTCGTACTCTCGCGGCCGGCATCGACAATGCGGTACTGCGTCTTGAACGCCGCGACAGCGTCTTCCGACGCCCTCAGCTTTTCGTTCAGCGTCTTCAGGCGGCTGTTGAGCCAGCCGGCGGCCTCGTCGGCGGCAACAGCGCGCACCTGGGTCTGACTGGCTACGAACGCTTCGGCGACCGCGTTGGCATAATACGCCGCGCGCTGCGGATCCTTCGCCACGAAGGTCATCTCGATCACGTAAGTCAGGCCGCGCCGCGCGATCTCCAGATGCTTGCGGAACCGCTCCAGCACGCGGGCCGGATCGGTCTCGCTGCCGGCGATCTCATGATCTTCGGCAACTTTCAGCTTCTCGACCAAGGGCCGCAGGAAACCATCCGACTTCGCAATTTCGATCAGGCTCTGCAGCGCAGCGGCGTCCTGACCAATCCCGGGCAGCACCTCCTGATCGGTCGTGACGCGCTGCTCACGTGGATCGACCATCACCAATGCGGTGGCCGCATAGCGGACCGGCAGCAGCCACAGCACGATCATGCCAAGCACGAACAGCGCACCGGCAAGCAGCACGATCCGCTTGAGATTGTCACGCAGGAACTTGCTGATAACGGCGGGCGTCAGCTTGGCTTTGATCAGGTCTCCTCGATCGGTCGGAAGCTGATCAGGGCTCTCCCAGATGTCCGCAGTCGGACGCGGGGCGGGGACCGCCTTGTCCCGGCCTGGTTGGCTACCCGACATACGCACACTCCACACGAACCGCCTGCGTCACCACCGGGACAAAGTAAATATCTACGGTTAATCCGTGGTTACTCCAGTCCAGCCGAACGGAACGTTACCAAATGATTAAGGAACCATACGGACGAAGCGTGAGTGCGACTAACTCGCTTGGTGCTTTCCGCATCAATTAACCGCGCCACAACGAAATCGACCAGGCGCGGCCGCGAGAGTGTACAATGACCCGGTCAGGACGTGCACTTTTCGTTAACCGTCACACCTGCAGCAAGCTCAACAAGACGGAAAGCGCACGGGGAGACGAGGCACGTGAACGAACAGATCACTCGAGCCGAGCATGCGTTCGTCACCGGCGGACGCACTGCGAGCTCGCGTGTACCGAAGGCTTCCGCCGGAGCGTCGGCGAAATCAATCCGTCGTCGCGTTCTTCTGATCCAGACCCAGGCCGAGAACGCCGGTGCGCAGGAAATCTCTCGTCTTGTCGGCGCCGGCCTTGCGGCGCGCGGCTACGACGTTGCGAACCTGTTCTTCTTCCGGCAATCGCGCGGGTTCGACGAGCCCGCGAACACCGTCTATTGCGCCCCGCAGCGTCCCGGCAATCCGCTGTCGTTCCTCCGCTTCCTGGTGGCGCTTGGCCAGCAGATCCACGCCGCCCGCCCCGACGCCATCCTGACGTTTCAGCACTATGGCAATGCTATCGGCGGTGCGATCGCGCGGCTGGTGAGCCCGGCGCCGGTGATCGCCAATCAAGTATCGGCGCGGCTGACGATGCCGGGCTGGCTGCAGAAGCTCGACCTGATGATGGGGCGGCTCGGCATCTTCCACACCATTACGGTGAATTCTGAAGACATGCTGCGCGACTATTCGCGCTATCCGGATTCGTACCGTAGGCGCCTCACCCATGTTCCGCACGGCTTCGATCGCAAGCACTCAACGCTGGCGAAAGCCGACGCGCGACGCCGGTTCGCCTTGCCGGTCGACGGCGTCGTTCTCGGCACCGCGGCGCGGCTGCATCCGCTGAAGCAGCTCGACGCCAGCATCCGGGTTTTGCCGGCGCATCCGACTTGGCGGCTGGCGCTGGCGGGGCACGGACCGGACGAAGCGCGGCTCCGCGCGCTCGCCGACCAGCTCGGTGTCGCCGATCGGGTGTTCTTCGTCGGTGAAATCACGCCTGAGCAGGTCGCCGATTTCCTCGCTTGCCTCGACGTGTTCGTGTTCCCGTCGCTGGCCGAGACCTTCGGGCTCGCCGCCGTCGAGGCCGCCCATGCCGGGGTGCCCGTGGTTGCCAACAATCTGCCGGTTCTACGCGAGGTGCTGTCGTATCAGGGCGAACCGGCGGCAGTGCTGGTCGATGCTGCAGACGCGACCGCGCTCGGCGCCGCGATCAGTGCCGTGCTGAACGACCCTGCGCTCAGGGTGCGACTCCAGCGCAGTGGCGAAGGTCTGATGAATAGATACTCTGTCGACGCCATGGTCGATGAATACGTCCGCATTCTCGAACAGGCGATATAGTTTTTTTGACGGATTGTCTGATGATTGTTGAGCTTCGTTTCGACCAGCAAAGACCTCGAGCATGGATGCGCCATCTGCTCGATCTGCTGGCGGGTAGTGGCCGAACGTTGCAGGTGAGCTGGATCTCCACATCCGGGGAACGGCCGGCCGGACTCGACACGCTGCTCGACCTCGAACGGATGCTGCTGCGGCGTGGCCAGCGCTGCGGCGGCGATCGCGAGCCGGCGCTGCTCGAAACCTCTCGCGCCTCCTATGGCTCACCCGAAGTGGTGATCGACTTCACCACGGCGCCCCGCGAACCTGATTGCCCTGCCCGGCTGTATCTGCGCCCGCTGTTCGATGGCCAGCCCGGTGAAGACGCCGCGCTGGCCGCCATCCTCGCAGGCGATCTGCCGGTGATCGATATCCGGGACGAGATCAGCGGCGCGGTGGTGTGGTCAGGAAAGCCGTCGGGTGAGAATGCCAGCGGCCTCGGCGGCGCGCTCGGCGCCACCATGGCACGTACCGGAACGCTGCTGAGGGGCGTCCTCGAAAGCGGTCCGCGAGCACAAGGCGTCCGCCACGACGGCCCTCATCTCGGCCACGCGCACTCCGCCGCAGGTTTTGTAGCCCGCAACCTCGCGATGTCGATCGCCAAAGCAATCTACCGGCTGTGCTGCTATGCGCCGCATTGGCGGATCGGCTGGCGCTACACCGACGATGCCGGGATCTGGAGCTCCGGCGATCTGTCGGGACCAAACTGGCATGCGCTGCCGAGCCCGGCGAACCGGTTCTATGCCGATCCATTCGCGGTGACCTGGAAGGGCCGCACCTTCGTTTTCTTCGAAGATCTCGACCATCGCGTCGGCAAAGGCACGATTTCCGCGATCGAATTCGGCAAGACCGGCCCGATCAGCGAAGCGGTGCCGGTGCTCGAAGAGCCGTGGCATTTGTCCTACCCGTTCCTCATCGTGCAGGACGACGAGCTCTGGATGATCCCGGAGAGCAGCCTGCAGAAGACCGTGTCGATCTATCGCTGCGTCGAGTTTCCGGGGCGCTGGGAGCGCCACGCGACGCTGCTATCCGGCGTTGAACTTGCCGACGCCACCATCCTGCAGCACGAGGGGCTGCATTATCTATTCGGCGCCACTCGCGACGATGATAACGATGGCGGCTATTCCGACACGCTGTCGATCTACGTCGCAGACGATCTGTTCGGGCGGTGGCGACCGCACGCGCTGCGTCCAGCCCTGGTTGATCGCGCCAGCGCGCGTCCCGCAGGGCATTTCTTCCGGCGCAATGGACGGCTATGGCGACCGGTGCAGGACTGCACGCACGGCTATGGCGGGGCGCTGGCACTTGCGGAGATTAATGCGCTCTCGCCAGAGACTTTCGAGCAGACCGTGCATCACGTCATCGAACCTGGGCCGCGCTGGCCCGGCCGCAAGCTGCACACGCTCAACCGCTGTGGACGACTCGAGTTGATCGACGGCAGCGTGATTCAGCCCAAGCTGCAGCCGCTACGCCGAATGGCCCGCGCCAACGACCCCGTCGCCGTCCCGGCGCGCTGACGCTCTGCCTTGCGCCTCAATCGCTACGGAGCAGACGGCCGACGATCGATCCGGCGGCAAGACCAATCGTTCCGCCGGCGAGTTTGACGCTGGCGTCGAATAGCCGCCCATGCCGTGACGCCTCCAGCACCTGCAGCAGTTCGAATAGCACCGCAGCGCCGAGCACGATCATCGCAGCGAACAGGAGGTAACGCGGGTAAGCCGATCCGAACAGTGCTCCCACCACCGCGAACGCCACGAAGCGCTCAATCGACGGCGAAAATCCGGTGGTTGGCCTGAGACCTATCGGGCTGAGGGTCGCAAACGCGATCCCCGCAAGGCACATCCAGGCCGCAATCCGAAGCAGCGTTCCGAAGTTGAGGCTAACGACACGACTATTCATAGATCCGATATCCGCGCTGATGAGACGATGGTTAATGCCAAAGCGCCCCCGCTTCGGTCGGGTCTGCGAGCATCTTTACCGTTATCGACAATTATCGCCCGGCATTCGCTCGCCGATCGTTCAAATAGGATAGATTGCTACGGTGCGCCAGGACGGTGGCGGCGGGATTATCGACGTGGTGAACCCGGTCCCCGGAGGACCGTTCCGGTCGTCGGCGACTCCCTCAGAATCTGCAGACCCGTCGCGAGGTCGATGACTTTGAAATTCGGTACCGCGTTCGAAAGACTGATCGATCTGCGCAACAACCCTGCCATTCGCGCCATGACCGGCGCGTTCGGGCTGCGCGTTCTGATCACGATCGTCAATCTCGGACTGGTGACGCTCGCCGCACGCACGCTGAGTGGCCATGACTTCGGCACCTATTCGATGCTGTTCAGCGCCGCGGGCCTGCTCAGCGTCGTCGCCACCTTCGGCCAGCAGATCTTCATCATGCGGTCGTGGAGCGAATACACCAATGCGGGCGACGAGCCGAAACTGAAAGGCGCGATGACCTTCACGGCGCTGGCCAGCCTCGCCGGCAGCATCCTGGTCGGCCTACCGTTCTTCTTCTGGGTCTCGCTGGAGCAAGATACGGTTCTGGCCGCATCGACGACGTTGTACCTGGTGTGCTTCGCGCTGATGCTGATTTCGGCACACGTCACCCGCGGCGCCGTCGGCGTCGGTGTCAGCGACGGACTCACCTACCTGCTGGTCGCCACCTGCCCGATGGTCTACCTCGCCGGGTGCGTCATCTCCGGCACCCCGATCGAAATCCACACCATCTTTCTGACCATGGCGGCGGCCTCGTGCTTCACCGTGATGGTGCAGATGACGTTGTTGCGGCGACGGGTCCACGCACAGTTTCCTCATTTCGGCCGCTCACGCTTAGCCTTCGAGCTGCGCACCTGGAGCACACGCTCGGCCAAGCTGTGGGTGTCGAGTTGCCTGGAGGCGGCCAATCAATACGCCGACGTCGTGATCATCGGCTACCTGATGAGTCCGACCGTCGCCGGCGCATATTTCGTCACCACCCGGATCGCCAACGCCTTCGCGATGGCCACTGGAGCGGTCTACATCTTCTCGACTCGGCACTTCCCCCACCTGTATTACAGCCGGCAGCATCGCGAGCTCGACGGCCTGCTCGATTCCGTGGCGCTCGTCACGCTCGCGATCGTCATCGGCGGCCTGATGGTGGTGCTCGGCGGCGGCCACTGGATCCTGTATCTCTTCAACGCCGAATACGTCTCGTATTACAGCGCCCTGGCGATCCTGACGGCAGGCACCGCCGCCGTCGCCGCCGCCGGCCCCTGCGGCTCGATCCTGATGCTGACGGGCCACGAGGGCCGCTATCTGACGATCATCGGCGGCACCGTGCTGATGCGCGCAGTCGGCTTCTTCATCCTGATCCCGCTGTTCGGAATCTCCGGTGCTGTCGCGGCAACCGCAATCTCGTTCATCGCGCTGGCGCTGCTGATGCGCAGCGCGTCGATCAAACTGGCCGGCATCGACGGTTCGGTACTGCGGCTCCTGACGGGATGGCGCCGACGTCGGCTCACGCAGCCGGCGGAATGATCCGCCTTCCGGGCGTCCGCGCGACCAACGCCACGCTTCATCATATGCTCGGATGAATTGGTTTGCGGCTTAATGCTCGGCCGCGAGCAGCGAGAGCCAATTGCTGAATAGGGCCGCCGCAGAGGCTTCGAGCGCAGCCACCAGTCCAGGCCGAAGCGCCAACGGCGGCAGTTCAGCGATCATCTCCGGCTTACGATCCGCGCGGGCACGATCGCAAAACGCGGCGAGCCGAAGTTCCGTCTCGGCGCAGAAGTAGTTTTCCGGTGCCGCCGGACAATCGTCGCGTTCACCGGCAAGATAGCGGCCGATGTCGCGGAGGAATTCGCGCTGCAGCGTCGCGGCGTCGTACTCCGGATGGCCTTGAAAGAACACCATGCGGCTACGGCCGTCGCGCTTGAACACGTCGACGCTCGCTCCTGTTGCCTGCGTCAGCACGTCGTAGCCGGCGGCAGACAGGTCGTCCGCGTCGAGATCGTTGAGCCGCGAATGCGAAACCCGCATCGTCGACGGCAGGTCATCCAGCATCGGATCCTGCTGCAGCTTCTCGATGGCATAGACCCCCGAGCATTTGCGCGGCAGTCTTCGGCGCTCGATGCCGTCGAGGTGCAGGACGGCGGCATGGGCGGCGAGACAGGACCAGATCGTCGAGCGGGTGTTGGCTTCGGCCCAATCCACCAACCGGCGGAACTCGTCCCAATATGGCTCGTCGCGGAGTGCCGCCGTGCGCGGCTCGGCGCCGGTGACGATCAGACCGTCGAGCCGGACGCGGCCGAGATCAGCGATATCGGAATAGAGGCTGTCGATGCGGTGGCGGGCGGTTGGCGACCGCGGCACCGATCGCAGCGCGAAGCAATGCAGCCGAACGCGCTGGGTGCCGGCGCCATCGCGCAGCAGCCGGGCGAACTGACGCTCGGTTGCCCGCAACGCGGCATCGCCCATGTTGTTGACGAGACCGATCTCGATCGGCTTGCGATGACCTAATCGTCCTCGCCGGCGTCGTTCATCGCCGACGCCAGCCGGGGCCAACGCTGGGCTGGCAATCGGATCGGCATTGTCGAACAGGAGCGTCATACGCCCTGGCCGCCTATTCGGCTGCGAGACGCGGCTGCGAACCGCAGGCCTGCGCCAGCGCCTGGTCGAGATCTTCGATGATGTCGGCGATGTGTTCGATTCCGATCGACAACCGGATCGTCTCCGGCAGCACTCCTGCTTGGCGCTGCTGCTCGGCCGACATCTGGCGATGGGTGGTCGAGGCCGGATGGCAGGCGAGCGATTTGGCATCGCCGATGTTCACCAGCCGGGTGATCAGCTTGAGCGAATCGTAGAACGCCTTGCCAGCCTCCATTCCGCCCTTGATGCCAAAGGTGAACAGCGACGATGCGCGGCCGTCGAGATACTTTTGCACCAGCGGATAATACGGGCTGTCCGGGAATCCGGTATAGTTGACCCAGGCGACACGTGGATCGTCGCGCAGGAATTCGGCAACCTTGCGGGCGTTCTCGACATGACGCTCCATCCGCAGCGCCACGGTCTCGATCCCCTGCAGCAGCAGGAAGGCGTTGAACGGCGACAGCACCGAGCCCATCGTACGTTGATAGATCGATCGCGCGCGCTCGACATAAGCAGTCGGCCCGAACCGCTCCGCGTAGACCATGCCGTGATAAGAGTGGTCCGGCTGATTGAAGGCCGGAAACTGCTCGGGGTTCTTGGCCCAGTCGAACCTTCCGCTGTCGACGATGGCGCCGCCGAGCGTGGTGCCGTGGCCGCCAAGGAACTTGGTGAGCGAGTGTACGACGACGTCCGCGCCGAATTCGATCGGCTTGAACAGAATCGGCGTCGCCACGGTGTTGTCGACGATCAGCGGCACGCCGGCGCGATGCGCGACTTCGGCGATGGCTTCGATGTCGCAGACATTGCCGGCCGGATTGCCGATGGTTTCGCAGAACACCGCACGGGTGTCTTCATCGATCAGCCTGGCGATGTCGTCTGGCTTGTCGCTGATCGCGAAACGGCCGGTGATGCCCTGCCGCGGCAGGATGTGGGACAGCAGCGTATGCGTGGTGCCGTAGAGCTGCGGCACCGAAACGATGTTGCCGCCGTGATCGGCGAGATTGACGAAGGCGAAATGCAGCGCGGCTTGACCGCTCGCCACCGCTAGTGCACCGACGCCACCTTCCAGCTCAGCCACACGCTTTTCCAGCACGCTGGTGGTCGGATTGGCGATCCGCGAGTAGCGATAGCCTTCGGTCTCGAGATTGAACAACGCGGCGCCGTGGTCGGCGCTGTCGAACGCATAGGATGCGGTTTGATAGATCGGCACCGCAACGGCGTGAGTGGTGGGTTCGGGCTCGTAGCCGGCGTGGATAGCGAGCGTCTCGTTGCGCATGAGCTCCTCCCTTCGCCGCGGCTGCACTTCACACACAGAGGTCCGCGTCTGGCCTTTGCTAGAACGCACCGCATTAGCGGACAACACATTTCAAAGACGACGACAAACTATCCCTAATTTCGCTTGCTGATTTGAAGACAATTTGAATCGATTCCGATTTGTTTACCTTAAGCGCGCTTCGTCGAACCGTTCGCAACAAATCGCCAACCGCCCTCGCCTACAATTGCACTCAAACTCGAACGAACTTTCAGAACCGGTGTCGATGACCGTGCACGCAGCTGCAGCTACCCGCCCCCCCGATACAGGGCCTGCGCGCCCGTCGGTCGCCAAGAGCTGGCTGAACGCGATTGAAATCACCGCGCGCATCGAACGCGAGCCACAGCGCCTGCTGTGCGATGCGATCGCCGAGTGGGCGACGCGCACGCCAAACGCGCCGGCGCTGCTCTCGGAGAACGAACGGTTCAGCTACGCGGAATTCACGCAACGGATTGATTGCTACGCGCGCTGGGCGCTGGAGCAGGGCATCGGCAAAGGCGTCATCGTCGGGCTCCTGATGCCGAACCGTCCCGACTATCTGGCGATCTGGCTCGGCATCACTAAAATCGGCGGCGTTGTGGCGCTGCTCAATACTCAACTCACCGGCCCTTCGCTCGCCCATTGCATCGATGTTGCAGCACCCAGCCATATCATCGTGGCGAAGGAATTGAACGACGCCTACGACAGCGCAACACCGCATCTGGCATCGGCGCCTCGGCTATGGCTGCATGGCAACGAGGTTGACGAGTCAGGGCTCTCCGCAGCATTGGCGACCGCGAAGGACGATCCTCTGACAGTAAATGAACGTCCCGCTGTCACCATCGATGATGTGGCACTGCTGATCTACACTTCGGGCACCACGGGCCTGCCGAAGGCAGCGCGGGTCAGTCATCGCCGGGTGATGAGCTGGGCCGGCTGGTTCGCTGGGCTCACCGGGGCGACGCCCGATGATCGCATCTACGATTGTCTGCCGATCTATCACAGCGTCGGCGGCGTGGTCGCAACCGGCAGCCTGCTGATGGCAGGCGGCTCGGTCGTGATCGCCGAGAAATTCTCCGCGCGGCGATTCTGGGACGATATCGTCCGCTACGACTGCACGCTGTTTCAATATATCGGCGAGCTGTGCCGCTATCTTGTCCAGGCGCCACACGCGCCCAACGAAACCCGCCATCGTCTGCGGATCGCCTGCGGCAACGGGCTGCGCGGGGACGTGTGGGGCGCGTTTCAGGGGCGGTTCGCGATCCCGCGCATTCTGGAATTCTACGCCTCCACCGAGGGCAACTTCTCGCTCTACAATGTCGAGGGTGAGCCGGGCGCGATCGGGCGGATACCATCATTCCTGGCGCATCGCTTTCCGGCCGCGCTGGTGAAATTCGATTTCGAAACCGGGCTGCCGATGCGAGACGGCCAAGGCCATTGCATTCGCTGCGCCCGCGGCGAGCCTGGTGAGGCGATCGGCCGGATCGGCGAGGCCGAGCGCGGCGGCGGCCGGTTCGAAGGCTACACCACCGATGGCGACAGCGAGCGCAAAATCCTGCGCGACGTGTTTGCGCCGGGGGACGCCTGGTTCCGCACCGGCGACCTGATGCTGCAGGACGCCAAGGGCTTCTTCCGCTTCGTCGACCGGATCGGCGACACCTTCCGCTGGAAGGGCGAGAATGTCGCGGCGAGCGAAGTCGCCGACATCCTCGCCGCCTGCCCCGGCGTGATCGACGCCACCGTCTATGGCGTCAGCGTTCCGAACCATGACGGCCGCGCCGGCATGGCGGCCCTTGTGACAGACCACGGCTTTGATCCCGCGACGCTGCATCGGCATCTCGCCGAGCGGCTGCCGGCTTACGCACGGCCGCTGTTCCTGCGGCTACGGACGGCCCTCGATCTCACCGGCACGTTCAAGCAGGCAAAGCAGCCGCTGATCGCCGAGGGGTTCGATCCGTCCCTCGTCAGCGATCCGCTCTATTTCGCCGCTCCAGCCGCAGGCCGCTACGTTGCGCTCGACGCCGACATCTTCAGCCGCATTACCCGCGGCGCATTCCGATTGTGATGGACCCGACGATGCCTGTTGCCGCACCAATCAACTATTCGCAGACCTGGACCTTCTTCGAGGGCAAGTGGCACGATGGCAACGTGCCGATCATGGGGCCGCGCACCCATGCTGCTTGGCTCGGCTCGATGGTGTTCGATGGCGCGCGCGCATTCGAGGGCGTCACGCCGGATCTCGACCGACATCTGGCACGGATCAACTGGTCCGCGGCTAACTTCAAACTGAATGCCCTGGTGGATCAGCCGACATGGCTGGGTCTAGTCCAGGACGGCTTGAAGCGGTTCGCCGGAAGTGCCGAACTCTACATCCGGCCGATGTATTGGGCGCAGAACGGTGTCGGCGGCGGCGTGTTGTTCGATCCCGACACCACCAATTGGTGCCTGTGCATCTACGAAGCGCCGATGCCGAAACCGACCGGCTTGTCGATCACGCTATCGCCGTTCCGCCGCCCGACCGCGGAATCTGCGCCGGTGGAGGCCAAAGCCGGCTGCCTGTACCCAAACAACTCACGCGCGATGATGGAAGCCAAGAGCCGCGGCTTCGACAATTGCCTGCTGCGCGACATGCTCGGCCACATTGCCGAGCTCGGCAATTCCAACATCTTCATGGCGAAGGACGGCGTTGTCTACACGCCGGCCGCCAATGGCACCTTCCTGAGCGGCATCACCCGGCAGCGCGTGATCGAGCTGCTGCGCGGCGATGGCGTCACCGTGATCGAGCGTTCGCTGAGCTATCGGGATTTCGAAACTGCCGATGAGATCTTCGCCAGCGGCAATTTCGCCAAGGTGCAACCGATCATCCGGATCGACGACCGCTCGCTGCAGCCGGGCCCGTTCTACGCCAAGGCGCGCAAGCTATATTGGGAGTTCGCTCACGGTTGAGCGCCGCTGCCGATACCGGCCCGCAATTCAGGGACCGAACAGCACCAGCTCGGTCTCGCTGAGATCGGCAAGCCGCGGCGGGTTCGGGCCCTTGTAGTACTTGCGGCCACGGGACTCGACATAGAAGCCGGTCAGCTCGTTCATCGGACCGAGCGCGTCGAGAATCACGAGCGGCCGGCCGCGCCAGAGCAGCGCTCGGCCCAGCACGCCTGCGCATTGCACGAATTCAGCAACGCCGCGGCAATACACCAGCTGCATCGCGGGGAACGGGAAGCGGCCGTGCTTCACCCGCTTCGGCAAAAACAGGAACGGCATCGTGCGGCCATCAGGCAGATGCACCGCGAGAGCCAGGCATCCATAAGACGCATGGCTGCGGAGCAGCTCACACTCCGTCTCACTCAACCCGGCGACCACGCCGGTTGCTTCGGTCACCACCTCGACACGCGCGCCCTTTTCGGCGCGCGACAACCACGGCAACGCGAAGAACATGCCGTTGCAGTAGCGTTTGAACCCCAGCGCCTCGACGATCGGCCATGTGTTCACCGCCGGCGAGATATTGACATAGGTGACCTGCTTGTTCTTCTGCGCCATCGACGTCAACAGCGTCGCATAATTACGAAAATCGGGCTCGACGTACCAGCTCGAGACGTTGCAGCGGAGAATCTGTTCCGGGCCGGGACGACGCGCCGCGTACAGCAACAACAATGCGCCGACGGGACGGCCACCACTCTCCAGCAGATAACCGTATCGCGCGCAGCCTTCCGGCAATTCACGCGCGCCGACGCGATGCAGTCCGCGCAACCAATAGTCGCGGCGGCGGCCCGGAAAGCCGCGCGTCAGCAGATCGGAGACAGCGTCGATGTCGGCGTCGCCGATCTCACGGCAACGTACTTTGCGGGCTTCCAAAGCCATTTACCAATCGGCCCGAATTGCAAGTGAAGCGCATGGATTTGTTTCGATTTTGCGCCATATGCTCTTTGTCTCACGGATCGATCAGAAAGGCGAAGTGTCGATGTCTGTACGGTTAACAATCGTCTCGGCGATGCAGCAGATCGCTGACGAACAAGGCTTCAAGGTTCCTGCGCTGACGGATGACCTGGTGCTACACGAATCCGGCTTCGACTCGCTCGGCTTTGCCGTGCTCGTCGCGCGACTTGAAGACGAACTCGGCATCGATCCGTTCAGCACGGCAGACGACGCCATCTTCCCGGAGACACTCGGCGACTTCATTGGAGCCTATGAGAATGTCCCCGCGTGAGATCGTTGCGCTCCGCCACTATCTCACCACTGATCTGACCAGCCGCACGCTGTCGGACGCGACTCATGAGATCGCGTTCGCCGACATCGCGCGGGGGACTTGTCTTGCCGGCAAGTTGCCTGAGCTCGCCGGCCGTTCGGTGCTGCTGTCGCTCTCGACGCAGCTCGTCACCGGACTGGCAATGATCGAACTCGACGGCGTGGCGCGGCGAATGCTGCTATGCCCGCCGGACGTCGACATGACCTACGCCGCCGATCTGATCGCGGATGCGGAGATCGACGCCATCGTCACAGATGCGCCAGAGCGTTGGCAAGGCCTCGGCGTCGGCACCATCATCACCGCAGGTCTGCCGCTGCAGCCCGCGGCCCCCATCGCGGCCACGCACGCTACGTCGTGGTTGATGCTGACCTCCGGCACCACCGGCCGGCCGAAGATCGTCGCCCACACGCTGGCAGCGTTGACCGGCGCGATCGTCGGCGACAACGTCGCGAAAGATGCGCCGACCTGGGCGACGTTCTACGACATCCGCCGCTACGGCGGCCTGCAGATTTTCCTCCGCGCCGTGCTCGGCGGCGGCTCGATGGTGCTGTCCGCGCCCGGCGAAGCAATTGGCGATCATCTGGCGCGGCTCGCCGCGCGCGGCGTGACCCACATCTCCGGCACGCCGTCGCATTGGCGCAAGGCGCTGATGAATCCAGCGATTGGCGGTTTCCGCCCCGGCTATGTCCGATTGTCCGGCGAGATCGCCGACCAGGCCGTGCTCGACGGACTCCGCAACGCGTTTCCTGACGCCTCGATCGGCCACGCCTACGCCTCGACTGAAGCCGGCGTCGGCTTCGCCGTCAATGACGGCCATGAGGGCTTTCCGGCGTCGCTGATCGGCAACGCACCCGGCATCACCATGAAGGTGGTCGACGGCTCGCTGCGGATCAAATCGACCCGCGCCGCACACACCTACGTCGGCCGCAGCGCCCCGCCGCTAACCGACGCCGACGGCTTCGTCGACACCGGCGACATGGTCGAGCTGCGCGGCGATCGCTATTACTTCGTCGGCCGCCGCGACGGCGTGATCAATGTCGGAGGCCTCAAGGTTCATCCTGAGGAAGTCGAAGCCGTGATCAACCAGCATCCCTCGGTGCGGATGTCGCGGGTGCGGGCGCGGCGCAGCCCAATCACCGGCGCGCTGGTCGTCGCGGAGGCGGTGCTCGCCAGTGTGGCGGACGCCGGGCGCACCGGCGCGATCCGCGAGGCGATCCTCGCCAATTGCCGCGCCGCGCTGCCGCCGCACAAAGTCCCGGCGTCGATCCATTTCGTGCAGCAACTCGATGTCACCGCCTCAGGAAAGCTGGCCCGCCATGCATAAGGTGGTGGTGACCGGCGGCAGCCGGGGGATTGGGCTCGCGATCGCACGGCGCCTCGCCGCGGCCGGCTACGGCGTGATCGCTGTGGCGCGGCGCGAGAGCGACGAGCTGAAGACTACGATCGACGAGGCTGCGAAAGGACCTGGGTCGATCGCGTTCAAGGCTTACGACCTCGGAGACATCGACGGCCTCGCCGGCTTCGCCAAGTCGCTGCGCCAGGAATTCGGCAAGATCTACGGCCTCGTCAACAACGCCGGCATCGGCACCGAGGGCGTGCTCGCCACCATGCACAACAGCCAGATCGAGACGCTGCTGCGCATCAACGTGACCTCGCCGATCGTGCTGACCAAATACATTGTCCGCCACATGATGGCCGATGGCGCCGGCCGCGTGATCAACATGTCGTCGATCATCGGCTCGACCGGCTACAACGGCCTGTCGGTGTACGGCGCCACCAAGGCGGCGGCGATCGGCTTCACCCGCTCGCTCGCGCGCGAGGTCGGCCGACTCGGCATCACCGTCAACGCAATCGCGCCCGGCTTCATCGACACAGAACTGACCGCGGGACTTGCCGGCGAAGGTCGCGACAAGATAGCGAACCGCAGCGCCCTGCGCCGCCTCGCCGAAGCCGATGACGTCGCCCGAATGGTCGAGTACCTACTCGGCGACGGCGGCCGCAATATCACCGGCTCGGTGCAAACCATTGACGCCGGGAATACGGCGTAGGTCGCGAAGTTACCAACCTCTCGTCATTCCGGGTCACGCGGTACGCATGCCCCGGAATGACAATGCGAGGCCGTCAGTCGAGCGACAGCACGTCGCGCACGCTGGCCGGCCAAGCACTCGTATCGATGCCGTGGGTCGCGAACAGCGCTACCGCGAGGCGATCCATGCCGAAGGCGACGCAGCCGGTGTGGGCCGGGTTGCCAACCGCATCCTCGATGCCCCAGGTGACGCCGAAATGCTCGCGGTGATAGTTGAAGCTCATGCAGGCGGTCGGCTGCTCTTCAGACCGGAGCGGCACGAGCAATTCGAACTTCAGCGCCTGCTGCTGCTGGCTGATCGCCTTCATCTGGCCGACGCGGCCGAAAAACGGATCGGATGCAGTCTCGACGCGGAATGTGAGACCAAGACCGCGGGCGATCGCCTGCGCCTTCACCATCCAGCGCTCGCGGAAGTCCGCGACATCCTGCGGCGCACCGATGCAGACATATTCCCGCATCCGGAACGATTGCAGCCGGTCAAGATGCTTCGACGGCTCGCGGCGGAAGCAATCGGCAGCAACATCGAAACGCGCGCCGCCCGCCGGAAGCGGACCGCGGCTCGCCGCGATCGGATACACCGGATAGCAGGCCGCGGGTGACAGCACGAGGTCGGCGGGAGACAGCGACGTCGTCCAATCGCCGCCGGAATCAAACCGGCTGACCGCCGCGTTGATCTCCTGCTCCGTGCCATGCAGGCCGCAGACGCAACCGAGCAGATTGGGGAAGCTCTTCAGATAGCCCGACTTCTCGAGCTGACCGCGGCTCATCACCGGCGGAAACCGCATCACTTCGGTGCCGTCCTCGCGATGCCGCGAGATCAGCGCCGCCAGCTTCTCGACCACGCCCTCGTACAGAGCGGTGCGCGCATAGACGCCGTCGGCGCCGAGCTTGTGGAACAGGTGCTCGGCCAGGTGATCAAGCGGATCGACCGGCTGCAGCGCGGCTTCGGCCGGCGTGGTGCGGATCGCCATATTCATGAAGCGGCCTCCTCGTTGACGATTGACGGTCGATTTAGTCGCGCAGGCTCGCCGGGACCGGGCTCATCAGATTGGCGGTGCCAATATTGGCGAGGATCCGATCGTTGTTGATCATCAGCGGCGCAGACAGCACGTCGCGCAAATGACGGCCGAGGGTAAAGTCGCCATCGTTGCGATAGCCCGACAGGCCGCAGGCGCGCATCGCGCTCATCACCGTCTCGACAGCAAGTTCAGAAGCTTCGACTTTGAGCAGGTTGATCGAGGACTGGAACTCCAGCGAGCTCAGCGCGCGTTCGTCGAATTCATGCGCGGTGTAGGCGTCGAGATGCGTGGCGATCATCGCCCGCAGCTTGGTCAGCGAGCGCTTGGCGCTGGTGAAGTGCGCCGCGCCGGGCGGCATCTGCCCGCCGGCGCCGCGCGCCGCCTTGCGAACGAACGCCTGCGCCCGCTCCACTGCGGCAGCAGCAATGCCGGCCCAAGCCGACGACCAGCTTAGATGCGCCACCGGCGTCATCGTCTGCGCATGAATGCGATCGTAAGATTCGGTGAACACCTGATCGGTCCGACCGGTCGCACGCAGCTCGAAGCCGGTGCTGCAGGTGCCGCGCATGCCGAGCGTCTCCCAGCCCAGCGTCGGCGTCAGCGTGTAGTCGTCCTTGGTGAACACCACCAGCACCTGATCCGAGGCGGCAGCATCGTCCGCACGGCGCGCGATGGTCATCACGCCATCCGCTTCGGCGCCGTAGGAGATCACAGTGGCGTCGCGCACCAGCGCGACGCCGGTTTCGGTCCGCTCAATCGCCGCCGCGCTGGAGCGGACGTTGCCACCATTGTTGCCTTCGGTGGTCGACGACGCCAGCAGCATCTGCTCGGCAGCGATCCGCCGCATCAGCTGCTCGTGCCAGGCGTTGCCTCGGCCGTGGCGCACCAGGCACGCCACCTTGGTTTGGTGCATCGCGACGATCATCGCAGTGGAGGCGCAGGCGCGCCCGAGCGCGTAGCACATCTCGGCGATGTCATGGACCGAGGCGCTCTCGCCACCGAACTCGATCGGAATCTGCGCGCCAAGCAGCCCGTACTCGCGCGCTGCATCGAGCGCAGCCTTGGGGAACCGGGCTTCGCGATCGACCGCCTCCGCATGAGCGGCGGCGATCGCCGCGACGTGAACCACGCGCTGCATCAACGGTATCGGCTCGGTACCGAACTTGTCATTGGCCGGCTGAGCCGTGAAGTCGCGAACCGCGTTATCGGTGATGATCGCCATGGTCGTGAACTCCCTGATGCGGACGTACGCCGTGTGTATCGTTCGCGATCGGGATCAGACCGGCTGCGCCGAACCGTCGATCGCTGCTGGTAGCAAGCTATGGATTGGTCAGGAACACGTCGAGGCGAATTCAAAGTGAATCAATTTGGATTCGAATTGAGGGTTAATCGGACTTTGCGCCGATCGCGAAAACTTTCGGAATCCCCGTTAGTGTTAAAATTCGAATGAATATGTCGACACTCGGCGGAGCATTGTCTCCGACTGGCAGTTGCGATTACATCGCCGCAACGATAGCGAGCTGCGTGCGCGGACCAAACTGTTCGTGAGGCGCACGGAAGACTTCGAACACATCAAGGAGATCGCGTCATGCAGGCAGGCTCGGCGGCTGCGGTGGAGAGCAAGGTCCTCGCTCTGGTGGAGTCGATCCTGACGCAGAACGGGCTCTCCGGCGACATCAAACGCGACACGACGTTTGCCGATGCGGGACTGACCTCGATGGAGATGGTCAACCTGATGCTCGCAGTGGAAGCCGAATTCGACATGACGCTGCCGCAGTCCGACATCACGCCGGAGAATTTCACCTCGGCCGCGACAGTCGCGCAGCTCGTGCTGCGACGCCAGCACGCCCAGGCCGCTTAGTTACGTGAGCTTTCTCGCCGGAAACGACCAGCATCACAACCGAACAACGATCAGCAGGAGACGCCCGATGCCCAACGACCTGATCCTCACCTCCCGCACCGACGTCGAGCTAGAGCCGGCGCCGATCGAGCCGTCGTGGATCATCGAAGGCAATCCGGTCGCAACGAACTGCACGCTGTCGCGCAGTGCCGACGGCATGGCGTCAACGATCATCTGGCAGTGCACCGAAGGCAAGTTCAACTGGCACTACGACATCGACGAGACCATCTGCATTCTCGAAGGCTCGGTTGTGATCGAAAGCGCCGGCATGCCGGCGAAGCGCTACGGTCCAGGCGACGTGATCTTCTTCAAGGACGGTGCCAGCGCGCGCTGGCATGTCGAAGGCCACATCCGCAAGATTGCGTTCTGCCGTCGCACCCAGCCGCGGCTCGTCGGGCTGGGCGTGCGGGTATACGCCAAGCTGCGTTCGATGCTGCTGCCGTCCGCCAATCGGCCCGCGCAGTCGTTGCTCGGCGCCAACTGAGCCGATCACCATCGCCGCGGCCGAAGGCCGCAAATCAGACGGCGGATCGCATGGCGGTCCGCCGCTTTCGTTCGCCAGCCCTACTGAAGTCGGATTGATTTGACGCAAAGAAGCAGTTTGCGGGTTCTGGCATGTCCTAAGGCGAAAGTCGCATTTGGGGCAAAGCAGACGCGATGGACTTTTCTCACGGCAGGTCGGGACGGCCTTCGATTCTCGCGATCGTGTACACCGACGGCGCAGCCGCTTGCAGGCTGATGTCGGATCTCGGCCGACGGCTGCGCGACGCAGGCGTCGTTGTCGCTGGTCTGGTGCCGTATCAGGCGGTCGTCGATGACGGCGGCCCGCGCTGTGACATGGAAGTCGAGGAGCTGTCCTCCCACTTCATCCTTCAGCTCGCCGAAGAGCGCGACAAGCAGCCCCACGGCTGCCGCGTCGATCCGGAAGCCGTGCAGGAAGCAGCCGCACTGATCGCAGCCTCGTTCCGCAATGCCCCCGAACTGCTGATCGTCAACAAATTCGGCAAGCTCGAAGCCGATGGCGGCGGCCTCAGCGACGTCATCAGCGACGCCGTGGATCAGGGAATTCCGGTCATCGTCGGCGTTCCCGAGCGGCATCTGGCGCCGTGGCGCTGCTTCACCAGTGGCCTCGCCGAAGAAGCGACGCTGGACTCGCCCCGTATTCAGCAATGGCTGGCCCGCCGCGGCTTCGGCCTGCGACGCGGCACCGTCGGCCCGCAGCACGTGCTCAATTCGGCGGCGTGAGGCGATAAAAGGCGGCGGTCCCTGCGGCCTCACGACTGAGCTGCTCGGTCGCCTGCCGCTTCCCGCTCTCCATCTGTCGCGCTTCATCGACCAATCGACGCGGTTTCCTCGTCGCGCACAATACGCTCCATCCTGAGGAGCGAAGGCAGCGCACGTCGCGAAGGGTCCGGAGACTGACATTTGCGGCGCATGGTTCGAGACGACGCTACGCGTCTCCTTACTATGCGGTTGTGCTCGCCTCGAGCTACACAGCCACAACAGCAGGACGGATCCCTAAACACCAATGCCCGGGACCAGCCCGGGCATGATGTCTTGCGGGATGAAGCAACCAGGGCCGAAGCGAGCAGCCACAGAGGCGCAGGCGGCGTCTCCTGCCTGCGCGGGCCGTCGCCCCTGGCGCGGTGCTCTCAGCCGAACTTGAACAGCACGCCGTAGCCGCCGCGCGGATAGCTCCACTCGATGTCGCCGCCGCCTTCGGCCAGCACGCGGCAAGTGCCGCATTCGACGCAGCCGTCCGGCGTCACTTCGACCTGGCCGTTGCTGTTGAGCTCGTAGCAATGCGCCGGGCAGATCTTCAGCAGCGCCAGCAGTTGCGGCGACGGCTTGGTGTGAGGCTTGACCTTGATGTGGGCGTTGCCGACGTCGACCAGATAGCGGTTCTGATACAGCTTGTCTTCGACGCGAACCGGGGCTTCCGTTGTCATCGTCCGTTCTCCGCTTTCTCGAATCCCGCTGAGTTATCGCCACGCCCGCGCGAAGCGGAACGCGTCGCCGAACAATCCGCCCCACGACCGCGCCGAAACGAACGACTTGATCGTGGTCTTTTCCTTCTCGATCTTCGGCGTGCCGTCGACCCGCACGAAGTTCTGCAGCGCCTTGTTGACGAGCTGCGGATAGGTCAGGAAGAAGTTCTGCGAGCGGATATGCAGCAAATCCGGCATATCCTTGTACTTCTTCAGATCTTTCATGACGAACGAGTCGTCCAGCATCTTCTTGTAGAGCGCGAGATTCTCCTTGGTCATCGGATCCTTGCGCGACTTCACCTGGAAGATCGCTTCGGCGGCGATCCGGCCCGAGGTCATCGCCAGGTTCGAGCCCTCGCGATGCATCGCGTTGTTGAGCTGCGCGGCGTCGCCGACCACGACCCAGCCGTCGCCGTAAAGCTGCGGGATCGCCTTGTAGCCGCCCTCCGGGATCAGGTGGCCGGCGTATTCCTTCACTTCGGAGCCTTCGATCAGCGTCGCCACCGACGGATGCTTCTTGAAGCGTTCGAGCAGGCCGTACGGCGTCTCGCCGGTCTTCTGGAAGTCCGACACCAGACAGCCGATGCCGATCGAGATCGACTCCTTGTTGGTGTAGATGAAGCCCATGCCGGTCATACCCGCCGAGATCGTGCCGGCAGCCTCGATCACCACGCCCTCGTCGCCCTTCAGATTGAAACGGGCTTCGATGGTCTCGCGCGGCAGGAAGTGCATTTCCTTCACAGCGAGCGCGACGTTCTCCGGCGACGGACGCTCGCGCAGCTCGGCCTTGGTGCCGAGCAGGCCGTTGACGCCTTCGGCCAGCACCACGACATCGGCATGCACCTGGCCGCCTTCACGATCGGTGATCACGCCGATCACCTTGCCGTAGGCGTCCTGCACCAGTTCCTTGACGGTGGTTTCGCAGAGCACGATCGCGCCGGCTTCCTGGGCCTTGCTCGACAGCCATTTGTCGAACTGAGCGCGGATGATGGTGTAGCGGTTCGGCTTCTCTTCGTTGAAGTCTTCCGAACGGTGATGCAGGCCGGTGTGAGACTTGGCGTCCATCATCCAGAACCGCTGCTCGACGAGGTGACGCTCCAGCGGCGCATCCTCGCGGAAGTCGGGCACCAGCTTCTCGAGCATGTCGGCATAAAGAATGGCGCCCTGCACGTTCTTCGAGCCCGGATATTCGCCGCGCTCGATCTGCAGCACCTTCAGGCCACGCTTGGCCAGGGTCAGCGCCGCGGCGTTGCCGGCCATGCCGGCTCCGACGACGATGGCGTCGAAACGTTCTTCGATCATGGCAGCCTCCTGTTAGCTCGCGATCCGATCGCGGGTGTGCGGCGACAGCCGCTTGCGGAACGCTTCGGTGAGCGCCGGCAGCAAGCGGATCGCATCGGTGACGAGGGCGAGATGGGCGAAATCGAAGATCGGCGCGTTCTTGTCGGTGTTGATCGCGACGATCAGGTCGGAGCCGTCGACGCCGACGCGGTGCTGAATCGCGCCGGAGATGCCGGCGGCGATGTACAGCTTCGGCCGAATGGTCTTGCCGGTCTGACCGATCTGGCGGTCGGCCGAGACCCAGCCCTTCTGCACCAGCGGCCGCGAACAGCCGTATTCGGCGCCGAGCACGCCGGCGAGCTGGCGCACCAGCTGGAAATTCTCCGGCGAAGCAAGCCCGAGACCGCCGGCCACGACGATGTCGGCATAAGCGAGGTTCGAGGTCGCCTTGTCGCGATCCGGCACGAAGGCCAGGATCTTGGTGACGATATCAGCTTCGACCAGACCGAGCGGAAATTCGATGACGCGGCCGACCGGCTTCTCGACCCGTTCGGGCATCGACATCACGCGCGGCCGTACGGTCGCCATCTGCGGGCGGAAGTTCAGCGTGTAGATCGTGCAGAGCAGCGAGCCGCCGAAGGTCGGACGGGTCGCGGCGAGCGAGTTGTCGGAGTCGACTTCGAGCTCGGTGCAGTCCGCGGTCAGGCCGGTCAGCAGCGTGGTAGCCACCGCGCCGGCGAGGTCGCGGCCAAGCGTCGTGGCGCCGAGCAGCAGGATCTCCGGCTTATGGGTATTGACCAGATCGGTCAGCGCCTTGGTGTAGGACTCGTTGCGATAGTCGGTCAGCACGTCGTCGGCGACGACGTAAGCGAGGTCGGCGCCGTAGCAGAACGACTCGGCGACCGCAGCCTTGGTGGCGTCACCGGTCGGGCCGATCACCACCGCGGCAAGCTCGACGCCGAGCTTATCGGCGAGGCGGCGGCCGGAGCCCATCAGCTCCCAGGAGACGGGGTGAACGTGACCACGCTCCTGCTCGATAAACACCCAGACGTGCTTATAAGCTTTGAAATGCTCGGGCAGCTCCTTCTTGGCGGCGGCGCGTCCGGCGGGCTGCGGGGCAGGCTTGGCGGGCTGGCTCATCGAAGCGGCTCTCTGTTCGGGTTGTCAGAATCCGCGCGCCAGCTCGAACATTTCGTTCTCGAGCTTGGGCCGGAGCTTGAAGATTTCGTCGATCAGCGCTTCCGCCGGGGGCTGCCCGGCGGCCTCAACGACCTTGGCCTTCTCGGCCCGCGGGGTCGGCGCGAACACGCGCTTCACCACCGTCGGCGAGCCGCGCAGGCCGCACTTCTGGATGTCTTCGACACCGGCGTCCTGCGCACTCCACTTCACCACTTCGGCGCGTGCGGCGTTCAGCGCGTTGACCATCGAGCCGCGGCGCACCTGATTGGTGCCTTCCAGCATGGTGATCAGGCATGGCAGATTGCTGCGCAGCACCTGCACGCCGCCTTCGGAGCGGCGTTCGACTTCGATGGTGCGGGCCTCGAGGTCGAGCGATGAGACCTTCGAAACGTAGGTGAGCTGCAAGAAGTCGAGCCGCTTGCAGATGCCGGGGCCGACCTGGGCGGTGTCGCCGTCGATGGTCTGCTTGCCGGTGAACACCACATCGACGGCACCGAAGGTCGAGCCGATCTTGCGGATCGCCGCGGCGAGCGCGTAGCTGGTCGCCAGCGTGTCGGAGCCGGCGAAGAAGCGGTCCGTCAGCAGCACGGCGCGGTTGGCGCCGATGGTCAGCGCCTTGCGCAGAGAGTCCTCGGCGGTCGGCGGGCCCATCGTCAGCACCGTGACTTCGCCGCCGAGCTTGTCACGTAGCCGCAGCGCCTCTTCGAGCGCGAACAGATCGTAGGGATTGATGATCGTCGGCACGCCCTGGCGCATGATCGTGTTAGTGACCGGATGCACGCGGATCTGGGCCGAGTCCGGAACCTGCTTGATACAGACGACGATATGCATGGAGTGGCTCCGCGCTTGCTGACAGAAGCTTGACGACGGAGACTTATGAGCAAGCCTCGTACCAACTTTTCCGCCGAGGAAAATATCACGCCAAACCAATCATTTGCGACGGGCAGCTGGGATTGTTACCGGCGCTTCCGAGGGTTGCAATCCGACAACTCCGACACTTGTCGGGAAGGCGACAGCGGCGTGACCGACCAGACATTTCACGCCACTGTGAGATCACCCGCCAAACACGACATGGATGTGAGAAAATACGTCTGGCAGGCGCAGCAAAACGGCCCGCCGCGAACGCGACGGGCCGGCGATAGCAGCACCAAAAGGCGGCGGTTACTTCAACGCGTCGAGCGGCACGAAGGCCGGGCGCTTCGGCGTCTTCGGCGCCACCGCGTCCTTCAACACCTTGAACACACGCTGATCGAGCGGCGAGGACGCGACGAAATCGGCATAAGCCCGCTCCAGCACCGCCTTGCAGCGGGCAGCGGCTTCGTCGCCCGGCAGGTGCTCGAGATCTTCACCAGCGAGATACTGACCCATGCGCCGGAGGATGTGCAGCCGCGCGACGTTGAGCAGCCTGGGATCGTAATCGACGCCGAGCAGTTCGAAGAACTCCTCGGCGGAGCCGGCGCGCTGCAGCCGGGCTACGATATCGGCGGGTTCGGTGACGGCGGATGTGCTCATCTCGGTCTCCTTGGTGGGTTGTCGTCGCTCAGGCGCAGGTGGTGAGCGTCCGCTCGCGGACCTCGCGCCAGATTGCGATCAGTGTCTCGTTGCCAACCGGGCCCTTGTGGGTGACCGCATAACGGCGAACTTTGGCCAGGATGCCCTGCGCCTCGTCCGCGGTGGCCGGCAGATCGAGCTTGGCGAGCGATGAGGTGATCGCCGACAGCCCGGAATGCTTGCCGATGACGATGCGGTTGGAGCGGCCGAACAGATTCGGATCGAGCGACTGATAGGTGCGCTGATCCTTGAGCAGCCCGTCGACATGTATTCCCGATTCATGGGTGAAGACGTGCTCGCCGACGATCGCCTTGTTGAGCGGGATGGTGCGCGCCGCCGCGGTCGCGACCAGATCGGCGACGTTGCCGAGCTCCGACAGCACGATGCCGGTGTCGCGGCCATAGAGCTGCTTCAGCGCCACCGCAACCTCTTCGAGCGGCGCGTTGCCGGCACGCTCACCAAGACCGATCACCGTCACCGAGGCATGGGTGGCGCCGGCACGCAACGCGGCCAGCGTGTTAGCGGTGGCGAGGCCGAGGTCGTCGTGGCCGTGGAATTCAAGCTCGAGGTCGGTCGAGGCGCGGAGCGCCGCGAGCAGCGCGTGGCTGGAGAATGGGTCGAGCACGCTGAGTGTATCGGCGATCCGAAACCGACGCGCGCCGGATGCCTTCGCGGTGGCAATCACCTCGGCGAGGAATTCGGGATCGGCACGCGAAGAATCCTCGCCGCCGACGGCGACGTCGAGGCCGCGGTCGCGGGCATAGCCGACCACGCGCTTGACGGTTTCGATCGCATTCGAACGTAGACCGCCGAGCTTCGCAGCGATCTGCACATCCGACACCGGCACCGAAACATTGACCATCGAAACGCCGGCCTTCAGCGCGGCATCGACGTCCTCGGTACGCATCCGGCACCAGGCAATCGTCGTTAGCGGCAGCCCGGCCTCGACGATGGCGCGGATCGCCGCAATCTCGTCGGCGCCCATCGCAGGCGTCCCGGCCTCGATTTCCGGCACGCCGGCGCGCGCCAATGCGCGGGCGATCGCTACCTTTTCGGCGGTGGAGAACGCAACACCCGGCGCCTGCTCACCATCACGCAAGGTGGTGTCGTTGAGCACGATCGGAGCGGACTGAAAACCGCAGGACTGATCCGGCCGGACGATCTCAGACTTGATCTCAGACATGGGTTGTTCCTTGCGCACTTCCAGACGAACGCCCGACCGCTTGCGGAGCATCATCGGCTCCGAACGGCGAGATTGCCCGCAGCTTGGCGACCACGGCGGGAACGACTTCCAGCGCGCGGTCGATGTCTGCATCGGTGTTGTCGCGCGACAGCGAGAACCGCACGCCGCCCCGAACCGCGTCTTCGGCGACTTTCATGGCCAGCAGCACATGCGACGGCTCGAACGAACCGGTCGCGCACGCCGAACCCATCGAAGCCGCGATGCCCGCCCGGTCCAGCAGCGTAATGATCGCCTCGCTGTCGATGAACGAGAATGCGAGGTTCGAGGTGTTGGGGAGGCGCTCGGCGCGAGCACCGACGGCGACGCAGTGATCGACCCGCGCCAGGATCTCGCGTTCGAGCCGGTCACGCAGACCACGCACACGGATGTCCTCGTCGGCCATCGCGCCAGCGGCAAGCTCAGCCGCGATGCCAAGGCCGACGATGCCCGGCACGTTCTCGGTCCCGGCACGGCGGCCGCGCTCTTGCTGACCGCCCTTGATCTGCGGCTTGAAGCGGATGCCGTTCCGTACATACAGCGCGCCGACGCCCTTCGGGCCATGCAGCTTGTGTCCGGAGAGCGACAGCATGTCGATCATGGTCGATTGCAGATCGATCGGGCACTTGCCGACCGCCTGCACCGCGTCGGTGTGGAATAGCGCGCCGACTTCCTTGGCTAGCTCAGCCAGATCCGCCACCGGCTGGATCACGCCGGTCTCGTTATTGGCCCACATGATCGACGCGATCGCGACACGGTCAGACATCGCTTCGCGATAGGCCAGAATGTCGAGCCGGCCCTGACGATCGACCGGGATCAAATGAACGCGGATGCCCTTGTTCTTCTCCAGCCAGGCGCAAAGCGACAGCACCGCCGGATGTTCGACCGCCGAGATGATCACCTCACGCCGCCGCGGCGCAGCTTCCAGCGCGGACAGGATCGCAGCGTTGTTACTCTCGGTGCCGCCCGAGGTGAAGATCAGCTCATGCGGCTGCGCGGCGCCGATCAGCGCCTGGACGCGTTCGCGCGCCCGCTTGACCGCAAGCGCGGCGTGACCGCCGAGTCCGTATTTCGATGACGGGTTGCCGTAGTACAGCGAGAAGTACGGCAGCATCGCTTCGACGACGCGCGGATCGGTCCGCGTCGTTGCATTGGCGTCGAGATAGACGATGTCTGCCGGCTCGTTCATGACACCGGCACCACGCGTAGCGGCCGGCCGAACTTCTCAGCCAGCTTGGCCTGGACACCCGACAGCGTCACCGACGAAAGCTGGCAGCCGACGCAATTGCCGGACAGCCGGACATAGACGATGTTGCCGTCGAGGCTGACGAATTCGCAGTCACCACCATCGCGCTGCAGATGCGGCCGCAATTCTTCGACCGCTTCGGCGATCAGCGCCTCTTGCGGCGGCGCATCGACCAGTCCGGCCGGCGGAGGCACGGGACGTGACGGCGTGGCCTTGGCAATCGGCCGCAGATGCGCGGGCGTCGCCTTGGCGGCAAAGATATTGGCGGCCGGCGGCGGCGCACCATGCGGCTTCAACTCAGTGGCGCGCGGCGTCGCGGAGCCGATCCGGTAGGCGTCTTCGGCCGCAATCAGGCCGTCCTCGACCATCTCGGCATTGACGCGCGCGAGCAGGGATTCGATCTGCTTGAAGCAGGTGCTGCAGCTGCCGGCAGCCTTGGTGTAGGCAGTGACGTCGTCGAGACTGGTCAGCCGATTGAAGCGAATGGTGCGCTCGATCATCATCTGGCCGACGCCGAGGCACTTGCAGGCCGGCGGCGCATCGGCCTCGGCCACTGCGGCCTTGCCGCGATACGAACCGATCGCCTGCTGCAGGGCCTCAAAAGTCATCACCGCGCAGTACATCCGCTCGCGCGGCAAATCGCCCAGGTAGTCGGCGATCGCCGCGGCGCTGATGCCGCTGGCTTCATCGATGGTCTTGCCGGTGATCATGTCAGTGAGGGCCGCCGAGGCGGCGATCGCCGAGCTGCAGCCGAACGCCTGAAAGCGGGCCTGCGCGATCCGTCCGTCGTCGGGCTCGACCTTCAGCATCAACTTGACGGCGTCGCCCCAGCCGATGCTGCCGAACCGTCCGACTGCATCAGCCTGCGGCAGAGGACCGGCATTCGGAGAAGTGGAGAAATGATGATCGAACTTGCCGAGGCTGAGCATGGCCCGCTCCCGTGGCTGGCGCTGCGCTTAACCGAACGACTTACCGCAACCGCACTTAGTGCCGGCGTTGGGGTTGTCGAACGTGAAGCCGGAGCCTTCCAGGCTCTCGACGAAATCGATGGTCATGCCGGACAGCAGCGGCTGCGAGTCCGGATCGATGAACACCTTGACGCCGCCGGCTTCGACCACAGCGTCATCGACACGCGGTTCGGCATCGAGGCCGATCAGATATTTGTAGCCGGCGCAGCCGCCCGCCTCGACCATGACGCGCAGCCCGGCTTCAAGCTTGCCGGCGCGCGACATCGCAGCCTTCACAGCGGTCCCGGCTTGTTCGGTGAGAATGATCATGGTCGGCCTCCATTTGTTGGGTCCGACATCAACAAGTGCAACCGCTGTGCCAGCGCGGGCACAGACGGCAAGCCACTGATTTCGTGCAAAATTATCAGCACCCGACAATGTCGGACGTCCGACATGGTCGCGAAGCCGACGGTTTCCGACAATCGCTCGCAGCTATTCACCTCAAGGCCGCAAGCATCGCGCCCCCCTTCACCCTCCCCTGGAGAGGGAGGAGCGGCACGCAGGCCGCGAAGCGAAGTGGGTGCCGGGGTGGGGTAAGCCGCTCTTTGCCACCCCGCCGCGCTCGCTGCGCGAGCGCTCCTCCCCCCTCACGGGAGGTGAAGAGCGGCGTCACAGCGTCAAGCCACGGCCGTCCGCAGTTCAACCTCGCGGCGCCGGATCGCCATCCGGCTTTCGCCGCTTTCTTCACCGAAGCACTCGGCGAAGTCGCCGCACTGCGAGCAGACCGGGGTGCTACACATCACCATACCGTCGTCTTCGCAGAGCTTGCGGTAGAAGAACCGCTTCCAGCGCATGTTGCGGGTGTTGTCGCGGGCCAGCGGCTCGAAATGCCGCATCAGCAGCCGGCTCAGCTCGGCGCGGCTGCGCAGCCCGAGATCTTCCCACAAATGCTCCGGCTGCATTGCTCGGCGCGCCACCATCGCGGCGAGCCAGCGACCGACGTCGCCCGAGGTCGAGCAATGCTTGAGCAGCAGGTCGCGAACCATGCCGGCTTCCTCGTCCTCGTCGTGCTCGCCGACCGCCAGCACCGACAACAGGACCGAGACATGCGGGAACCAGCCGACGATCAGCGCCGCGAAATCGTCGGCTGTCAGACCGCTGGACTCCGTGATCGAGCCGGGTTCGGTGACCGCAACCGACAGGATCGACGCCAACACGTGACGATCGAATGCCCGATCGTCATCGATCTGGGCTTCGGCCGGGGTGCAGCCGGTCAAGGCCCGGTACACCACCGCCGGAGAGGACGCGAAGCTCGACGCCGTCACGCGCAGCGGCAGCGCCGCTGCCGTCGCGCCTGCCGCCTGGATTCCCGCTGCGCCGAGCATGTCCGTCGCTCCCTTGCTTAGAGCCCGAGTTCGCTGGCCTTGACGTGGGTCTGGCATGCCTTCGGGCAGACCCGGACGCAGGCCGAGCAGCCGATGCAATTGCCGGCCGCGTCGAGGACCATCACCTTGCGGACGAACTCCTCGTCATCGTCATCATCATCGAGCGAACAGGCGACCAGTTCGCCCTCCTCGTTGACACCCATCAGATGCATCACGTCGCGCGAGCACACCTTGTGACAGCGGCCGCAACCGATGCACTTCTTGTCGTCGATCGCGGTGAGGTAAGTCGGTTCCCACGGCTGGCCGTCGCGGGTGGAAAAGATCGCCATTGTTCGCTCCTGCGCACGGCTCGCGGCCGCGCCGTTTGGGCTGAGGCGTTCGGCCGCGATCAGGCGGCTTTCGCTTCCAGCTCCTTCAAAGCCTTCCGCGCGGCTTCAAGGGCCGCGTAGGCATCCTGGGTTTCCTGCGCCACCGTCATGATGTTCTGCCAATTGATCGGCAGCTCTTCCGACAGGTCGTGCAGATTCATCTTCATCGTCGTCGCGCGAGCGGACAGTTTCTTGATCTCGGCCTTCAGCGTGTCGATGTCGGACATGCGTTCTCGCTCTCGCGTTAGAGGTTGGCGACGTCGGGATATTTGCGGATCATCTCGCTGCCGGCGGCGACCAGCTTGTCACCCTCCTCGGCCAGCTTGCCGAGGTTATCGAAGCCGAAGCGATGAACGTCGCGCATGTGTTTGTTGATGACGATCAACCGCCCGGCGCTGAGGATCAGCCGACCGAAGCCCTCGTGGTGCATCTTCATCATCGGCGACACCATGATTCTGGTCTCGCGTTCGATCGACAGCGCCACCGCGTTGTAGAACAGTTCGAGCCGCCACAGCGTCTCCGGATCCGGATCGCCCATGATCGGGATCTCGCGGCGCTTGGCCTTGTCTATGATGAACGGCTCCAGCAGCTTCAGATCGGACTTGCCCTCCCAGACACCGTGGGTGTCCTGAGCGCGGAGCTGCTTGACCAGTTCCTTGACGAACAGCGAGTCGAGCGCGGCGTCGGGAGCAGTGGTGGCTTCGGTCATGTCAGGCCTCGTCGGCAAAATCGAACGTGCGCTCTTCACCCTTCATCAGCGCTTTGCGCAGCCACGGCGGCGGCACGCCGCGCAGCACGCCCTGCAGCTTGGTGATCAGATCGGTGATCAGCTCCGGCTGCGCCAGCTTCAGCGGGTGGACCTGAGCGGCGACGACCCGCGCCGCGCCCGAGCCGCCGATCGCCGTGCAGTACATGATGGCGCAATCGCGGATCGCGTCGATCTTGGCGACCAGCTTGTCCTCGTTGCCGTCTTCTTTCTCCTCGGCGAACTGCACCGCTTCGATAAAGCGATAATCGTCGGCGGTGACTTCGTAGATCGCGATGTTCCGGGCCCAGCCGAAATGCGCATCGACGCGCGCAAGGTCCTGGGTGGCAAAGGCGACTTTCATGCCGGTTCTCCTGAGTTGTGCATCGGCGCTGTGCTCCGCTCGACTGCCGTCGTTGCTAATGAGCCGTAGCCGGCGCATCGGTCTGATCCGGGCGAGCAGAGGCACTCCGCCAGCTGTTCACATCCGGCTCCTTGATGTTGGCGATGAACACATTGCCGATCGCGAAGATCAGATCGCGGGTGCCACGATAGCCGACCGCCACCTGATGCGCGGCACCGAGCCGATCGAACATCGGCAGCCCCATCCGGAACAGCGGCACGCCCAGTCGTTCCGCGGCCTGGCGGCCGTGCGAGTGCGTCACCAACAGATCGCAATCTTCAGCGCGGCGTTCGAGATCTTCGAGATCGCCGATCAGCACCTCGTCGCTCGGCACCTGGGCCAGGATCGGCGAGGTCGTGGTCGTGACCGCAGCACTGACGGTGCAGCCCATGTCGGCGAGGAAGCCGCCGATATTCAGCAGCATGTCCGGCTCGGCGCCGATCGCGACGCTCTTGCCGCCGAAATAGAAGTGGCCATCGAGCATGGCGTCGACCAGCTGGCTGCGCTGGCGGCGATATTTTGGCGGCACCGGGCGGCCGCTGATCTTGGCCAGCGTCGCCATCAGCTCATCGGCGGCGGCAAGCCCGGTGACCCGCGCCAGCAGCGTGAACGGCACACCCGCCTTGGCTTCGAGCGCGACCGCGGCTTTGCGCATCTGCTCGCCGAATGCCAGCGTGTAGGCCGCGCCGCCCATCGCGGCGACTTCGGCGACCGAGACGCCGCCATGCGTGGTCGGTGTGAAGTCGTCCGGCAGATGGCCGTCGAGCGAGCCGGAGATGTCCGGCAGGAAGGTCGGCGCCAGGCCGAACGCTTCGATGATATCGCGCAGTTCGTCGATGTCGCCCGGCGTCAGATGGCTGCCGGCCAACACGTTGATCCTGTCGGCATCCGGCGCGATGCCCTCAGCCGGCGCCTCGACCAGGGTCTCGACGATCCGCGCCACGGTAGCGGCGAAACCGTCTTCGAACGCGCCCTTGAAGTCCGGGGTCGACACCGGCACCAGCGCGACGTTCGCCAGTTCCGGATGATTGGCTCGCACCATCTTGATGTAGCCGTCGAGATCATCGCCTTTGATCTCGGTGACGCCGGTGGTGCAGATCCCGATCACGTCGGGCTTGGTGCGGCCGACGATGTTGACGATCGCCTGCTCGACATTCTCGAAGCCGCCGAGCACGGTGGCGACTTCGCTCATCGCCGTGGTCTGCAGCGGAATCGACTCGCGGAAGTGGCGAACGAACAACACCAGGCCGAACGAGGTGCAGCCCTGGGAGCCGTGCAGCAGGGGCATGCAGTTGCGCAGCCCCATGAAGGCCAGCGCGGCGCCGAGCGGCTGACTCATCCGCAGCGGATTGACGGTGCAGGACTTAGTCGAGGTGACGATCTGTGCCATCGCAGCCTCCTTACGCCACCCGAGCCGAACGCCCGAAGATCGCGCGCTGGCGATCGTCGGCGGCGTTAGCGGCATCGGCGCGCTCTTCCCAGGTCACCTCGTCCCACGGAGGGGCGCTGCGCACCTGAGCCCAGATCGGATTGGACAGCGACTTGTCGATCTGCCGGACCATCTCGACGATGCCGACATAGCCGCAATACGCGTAGGTGCGCTCCTGGTTGATATCCATCCAGGGCATCCGCGCCTTCAGCGCGACGAACTGCGAACGACCTCCCGACAGCATGATGTCGGCCTGCGCCTCTTTCAGCATCTTGTACATTTCGCGCGGGCGCAGATCGTCGATCTGGTGGACGTCCGGGCTCATCTCCTTGAGCCGCAGCTTGTCTTCCTTGGTCGACTTCTTGACGCTGGTGCCGACGATCGACAGTCCGGCTTCCTGCAGCGCCGCCACCACCGACCACGACTTCACACCGCCGGTGATCAGCAACACCTTCTTGCCTTCGAGGCGCGGGGTGTAGGCCTTGATCGCCGCCCAGGCCTTGGCCTCTTCGCGCGCGATCAGCACTTCGACACGGTCCATCAGCTCGGCGTCGGCGCCGCGCTGGATCAGCAGGCGGGCGATCTGGCGCAGCGACTCGGAGGTGTCGCTGATGCCGTAGAACGATCCTTCGAAGTACGGGATGCCGTAGCGCTCTTCCATCTTACGCGCGACGTTGATCATCGCGGTCGAGCACACCATCATGGCGGCACGGGCGCGGTGCGACTGCGCCACCTCGTGATAGCGCGCGTCGCCCGACAGGCACGACAGGATGCGGATACCGAGCTCATCGAGCAGCGGCTTCACCTGCCACAGCTCGCCCGCGACGTTGTATTCGCCGATGATGTTGATGTCGTACGGGGTCGTGAACTCCGGCTCCTGGGTGCCGATCACGTAGTCCAGCATCGCTTCGCCGGCGAGCTTGTTGCCGAGATTCTTCGGCCCGACAAAGCCGGGCGAGATGATCGGGACGCAGGGCTTGCCGAACTTCTCGGCCGCCACCTTGCAGACGGCGACGATATCGTCACCCATCATCGCCGGCACGCAGGTCTGATACACGAAGACTGCGGGCGGATCGTACTTCTCGATGATTTCCTTGATCGACCGGAACAGCCGCTTCTCGCCGCCGAAGATGACGTCGTTCTCGCCCATGTCGGTGGTGAAGCCGGTGCGATACAGCTTCGAGCCGGACGACTTGGTGCCGCGGTTATCCCAGGACGAGCCTTCACAGGCGATCGGGCCGTGCACCAGGTGCGCGACGTCCACGATCGGCTGCAGCGCGATCTTGGCGCCGTCGAAGGCGCAGCCGCCGGCTGCGCCTCCCGGCTGCAGCGGTTTGCTGCAGCCCTTCTTGCGTTGCTTGTCGGACTTGGCCTGATTGGCCGCACAGCCGGGCTCGTTGAAGACGTCTTGAATCTTGTCTGCGAGGCGGCTCATGCGGCACTCCTGTAATCAGGTTCTCCGAAGCTGCGGCATCAGCGGATGATGTCGAAGCTGATGTCGGTCTTGCCGGCGGCGTTGGTCGACTTGTCCATTTCGTCGAAGATCTTGTCGAGGATCTTGACCAGGACGTTCATCGAACCCTGATAGCCCCACACCGGCGCGCGGTGATGGTGATGGCGATCGAAGATCGGGAAGCCGATGCGGATCAGCGGCGTGCCGGTGTCGCGCTCGAGATACTTGCCGTAGGTGTTGCCGATCATGAAGTCGACCGGTTCAGTGAACAGCAGCGAGCGCAGGTGCCAGAGGTCCTTGCCGGCGTAGACCTTGCAACCAGCGCCGAACGGCGACGAGTCAAGCAGCGCCTGCACCTTGGCTTCCCACGTCTTGTTGCCGTTGGTGGCGAGGATGTGGGTCGGTTCGCCGCCGAGTTCGAGGATGAATTCGGCGAGGCCGTAGCACAGGTCCGGATCGCCATAGATGGCGAACTTCTTGCCGTGGATGTGGGCGGCCGAGTCGGCGATGGCGTCGACCAGCCGGCCACGTTCCTTGGTCAGCGCTTCGGGGATCGCCTTGCCGGTGATCCGCGACACCGCCTGCAGGAACCGATCGGTGCCGCTGACGCCGACGGGGTGATTGAACGCCACGACCTCCTGGCCATGGTCGGCGATCGTCGCCAGCGTCTTTTCGGTGCAGAACTCCTGCATCGAAATCGTCGCCTTGGCGTGGACGGCGTTGGCGGCCTGCTCCAGCGTGGTGCCGCCGTCGTACATCCGGAACTCGCCGTCGGCCGGGGTGTCCCAGACGTCGCTGTTGTCGCCGAAGATGGTGTATTCAACGCCCATCGTTTCGAAGATGCGCTTGATTTCGCGGAGGTTACCGACGGTGTAGCCGTCGAAGCCGCCGAGGAAATTGATCGACTCGTTCGGCTTGCGCTCGAGCTTCGGCGCGGTGCCGGACTTGCCGTCCCAGAAGTGCTCGACCACGCCCTTCATGGTGTTGTCGTAGCCGGTGATGTGGCTGCCGACGAACGCCGGGGTGTGGGCGTAGGTGACGTCGAAGTCCGTCGGGACCGAGCCCTTTTCCTTGGCGTTCTTGATGAACGCGTTGAGGTCGTCACCGATGACTTCCGCCATGCAGGTGGTCGAGACCGCGATCATCTTCGGCTTGTACAGCGCATAGGCGTTGGCCAGACCGTCGATCATGTTGTTGAGGCCGCCGAACACCGCGGCGTCTTCGGTCATCGACGACGACACGCAGGAGGTCGGCTCCTTGAAGTGCCGGGTGAAGTGGCTGCGATAGTAAGCGACGCAGCCCTGCGAGCCATGCACGAACGGCAGCGTCTTTTCGAAGCCGACCGCCGCGAACACCGCGCCGAGCGGCTGGCAGGCCTTGGCCGGGTTGATGACAAGCGCTTCGCGGGCGAAGTTCTTGTCCTGATATTCCTTGGTCTTGGTCCAGTCCGAGACGCGCGCGACCTCGGCTTCGCCAACATAGTTCTCGAAATTCTTCCGCTTGTTCTCCATCAACTCTTCGTACTGGGGCTCACGGAAGAGGTCGAAGTGATCGCGGATCTTCTCTGCGGTCTCGGTCATGGTGATGTCTTTCCCAAGAATTCGGTGTCGCGGCGCTTCCGGCGGCTGGCGCCGGAAGCCCGGTGTGAAGGTTCAGCTCAGCTCCAAGGTGCCTTGGTCAGTTTCCAGACCGGGGCATTGATGGCGATGTCCATGTCGCGGGCGAAGATGCCGAACCCGTCGTAGCCGTGATACGGGCCCGAATAGTCCCAGGAATGCATCTGGCGGAACGGAACGCCCATCTTCTGGAAGATGTACTTTTCCTTGACGCCGGAGCCGACCAGGTCGGGCTGCACCTTCTCGACGAACTTCTCGAATTCGTAGCCGGTGACGTCGTCGTAGATCAGCGTGCCGTCTTTCACGTAATGGGTGGTGCGCTGATAGTCGTCGTTATGGGCGAACTCGTAGCCGGTACCGACCACTTCCATGCCGAGATCTTCGTAGGCACCGATGACGTGGCGTGGACGCAGACCGCCGACATAGAGCATCACCTTCTTGCCTTCGAGGCGCGGGCGATACTTGGCGATCACCGCATCCATCTTCGGCTTGTACTTGGCGATGACGCGCTCGGCGCCTTCCTTGATCTTGTCGTCGAACTTCGCGGCGATCTCGCGCAAGCTCGCCTCGATCTTGGACGGGCCGAAGAAGTTGTACTCAACCCACGGAATACCGAACTTCTCTTCCATGTGCCGCGTGATGTAGTTCATCGAGCGGTAGCAGTGCAGGATGTTCAGCTTCGCCTTCGGCGTGTTCTCCAGCTCGGCGATAGTGCCGTCGCCGGACCACTGCGCGATCACGCGGAGGCCCATTTCCTCGAGCAGGATACGCGAGGCCCAGGCGTCGCCGCCGATATTGTAGTCGCCAATGATCGCGACGTCGTAGGGGGTCGACTGGAAGCCGGCGTTCTTCTCGGCGGCCTTGTCGAACACCCAGTCACGGATCACGTCGTTGGCGATGTGGTGGCCGAGCGACTGCGACACACCGCGGAAGCCTTCGCAACGCACCGGGATGATCGGCTTGCCGTCATACTGCTTCGACTTGGCCTTGGAGACCGCCTCGATGTCGTCGCCGATCAGACCGATCGGGCATTCCGACTGCACCGAGATGCCCTTGGAGAGCGGGAACAGCTCCTGGATCTCGTCGATGATCTTGCCGAGCTTCTTGTCACCGCCGAAAACGATGTCCTTCTCCTGGAAGTCGGAGGTGAACTGCATCGTACCGAAAGTGTCGACGCCGGTGGTGCCCTTGTAATAGTTGCGGCGCGAGCCCCACGAATACTGGCCGCAGCCGACCGGGCCGTGGCTGATGTGAACCATGTCCTTGATCGGGCCCCACACCACGCCCTTCGAGCCGGCGTAGGCGCAACCGCGGATCGTCATCACGCCCGGGATCGACTTGATGTTGGACTTGACCGAGCACTCCGCCTTTTCGGCGTCGTACGTGTTGAGATGCTTGGCGCGACGCTTGGCCGACTTGTCCGGATAGGCCTCCAGGACTTCGCCGATCAGCTTCTTGTTACGTTCCTTGATGTCCGCGGGGGATTCTGCGACTGCGGTGCTCATCGTTGTTCCTCGTGTCTGGGGCCGCCGGGATGGCGGCCGGTCGCGCTAGGCGACCGGCCTGGCTGATGCGATCAGGCGGACGCGGCCGCCTTGGCGGCTTCCTTGGCGGCGAGCTCGGCGAGCTGCTGCTCCTCGGTCTTCATGATGCCGAAGTCGAGCAGCATCTCTTCCAGCTCTTCCATGGTGATCGGGGTCGGGATGGTGCCGTTGCCGCAGTTGGCGTGGACCTTGTTGGCCAGGGCGCGATATTCCTTGGCCTGCTGGCTGTCGGGCGCGTACTGGATCACGGTCTGGCGGCGCAGCTCGGCGTGCTGCACGATATTGTCGCGCGGCACGAAGTGGATCAGCTTCGAGTTCAGCTTCTTGGCCAGCGCTTCGGCGAGGTCGAGCTCGCGGTCGGTCTGGCGCTCGTTGCAGATCAGGCCGCCGAGGCGGACGCCGCCCGACGAAGCGTACTTCAGAATGCCCTTGGAGATGTTGTTGGCGGCATACAGCGCCATCATCTCGCCGGACATGACGATGTAGATTTCCTGCGCCTTGTTTTCACGGATCGGCATCGCGAAGCCGCCGCACACCACGTCGCCGAGCACGTCGTAGGAGACGTAGTCGACGTCTTCATAGGCGCCGTTTTCTTCGAGGAAGTTGATCGCGGTGATAACGCCGCGTCCGGCGCAGCCGACGCCCGGCTCCGGGCCACCGGCTTCGGTGCACTTGATGCCCTTGTAGCCGATCTTCATCACGTCTTCGAGTTCGAGGTCTTCCACCGAACCCGCTTCCGCGGCGAGGCTCAGCACCGTGTCCTGCATCTTGGTGTTGAGGATCAGACGGGTGGAGTCCGCCTTGGGGTCGCAGCCGACGATCAGGATCTTCTGCCCCATCTCGACCAGCGCCGCGAGGGTGTTCTGCGAGGTGGTCGACTTGCCGATGCCGCCCTTGCCGTAGAATGCGATTTGCCGAAGTGCCATGTTTTCTCTCCGTTGACCTAATGCCGCTTGATCGATTTGCGCCGAGGCGCAGCCTTCTTCCGTTCAAAACCGTCGCACGGCTCAGATGCGGACGTTGCCCTTTGCAGTAGCTGCTCGGCCAACCATCCCTCGCCTTGCTGATCCCTGTTTTGCAACGAGCGTGCCAAGCTTCGCCGGAGACGAAAAAGTGTGTGTTTTCGCGGAGATGTAGAATGTCCGGGCAGAATGTACGTAGATGTTTAGAATCCGACATCGCTGCCGAGCGGACGACATCGCAGGGGACGGCTGTTAGAAACGAAACAAACTGATACCGGCCGGGCGAGCTAAGCGAGACTCTGTCGCAACTCGAAAACGGTTTCGCTGCGTCATCGGGAGGGAAGCGAGGCAATCCAGGGCCAGTTGTACGGAAGCAGGACCAAGCTCCTCACCATGACCAGGGCGAGTGCACGTATCGTCGTGCCCAGCCTTGTGCCGGGCATTCACGGGTACGGCAGGACCTGGAGCAAGAACGGAGATGGCCGAGCCGCCGCCGCGCCGAAGCAGCTTCGGCGCAGGCGGGACGAGCCCGGCCAAGACATTCATTGAGAGTGGGAAGAGACGAAGAAGCGCCTACGCCGTCAGCGCCTGGCTCTGCAGCAGTTCGCCGAGCGTGGCGACGAACTTCGTCAGCGGCCAATCAATCCGGGTGATGGACTGTTCCTCGAGGAAGCGCTCTTCGTTGCGGGTGGGCGTATCCGGCAACACGGCCCAATGCTGGGCAGAGGAGCGCTTCATGATCTGGCGGGCGAATGCGCGGTCGAGCTGGTTATCGAACCGGCAGCCGAGGAACAGAAAGTTCCTGTCCTTGCGCAGCTGCTGCACCGTCAGCGGGATCGGCGTCTGAATGTCGATCTCGGTCAGGACTTCGACATAGTCGCTGTCGGACACCAGAAAATTGGCCGCCGGCGCGACCGAGCCGATCGGCTGATACAGCATCGTCGTCCAGCCGAGCGCCTCGTCCGGGACCGGCGCATACAGCGGCATCTCGTCTTCGGTCACGATGCCGGGTGCGGGCTCAGCAATCTCGCTGCCGTCGGGCTTGTAGTAATTCACCCAATGGCCGTGATGTTCGCTCTGGCTGACGCCCTGTGCCATGCCCCAATTCTGGCGATTGGCGAACGCCTTCTGTGGCAGGTCGTCATACCAGGCGTGGACCAGCAGCGGCAGCTCGGGCAGCGACGCCAGCATCCGATGCAGCTCGTTCGGCTGTGGCGAGGACCGGAACGCCTCCGCCATCATCGTCGTCAGCGTTTTGCGGTGCTTGAAGTTCTCGATGTACTGCGCGGCGCCGGTGAGATTGGTGCGGACCTTGTACGGCACCGTGGTCTTCGCGGTCAGCCGCGCCACCAGCTCGGCCGGCGAGGTCGGCACGCTGCTCGATTCGCCGAGCGCCACGCAGGCCGAGCCGAGATACGGGATCACCCGGCCGCGCAACAAGCCTGCGGCGATGTCGTCGAGTGCTTGTGCCGGCATGATCCTGCTCCCTGTTAGATTGCTCTTGCAGCCTTGTGATGGACCACCACCAGGCCGGTCGCGCGCGCCGCATCGGTCGTGATGGTCCAGCAATGGTTCGATCCGTCGACCAGATAAACGCTGAACCGCGGATAATCGCGGAACGGCTGCTCCGCATAGATGTCGGACGCGTCACACTGCGTCAGCGACAGGCCGGAAAGCTCCTGCCGCACCGTCTTCAGCGCACCGACATCAGCCGCGTCGCCTCCGAGCAGCGCGTCGAGCCGGGCGAGATCGTCGGGCGACAGCGCCATGGTCAGAGCTTGCGGGCTTCGACGGTGATCGGCAGTGGCGTGTCCGCCGCCATCACCGGCAGTTCGAGCTGCCAGCCATTGGCAAGCGTAACCTTGCCGCCCCAAAGCGCGGGATTCTCCATCGCGACGATCGGCTCCTCGAGGTCCTTCTTGGCGACATAGGCGGAGTGACCGGTCGCGGTCTTGCGGATCATCACTTTCATCGAGGGTGGTCCTTTGCTTGGCCGCCGCGGCGACAGTCAGAGTGGGGTGATTTCGTCTTCGAGACAGCCGATCACCCGGTGTTCGGCGAATTCGACGAGATAAACTGGCCGATTGGTTTCGGTGTGCAGGCCGATCCGGACGATCTCGCCGGCGTCGCCGCTCTTCACCAGCAGCGCGTCCTCCGGCTGGTCCGGAAAGCTGCCGTCATTGAACAGGTCGATCTCGGCGCGGACGCGCTGGCCCCATTGGTATCGCGGCTCCGGCGTCATCACACTGCCTCCTGCGTTTCGGCCTGAAAAGCTTCGACCGCGACCAACTCCCGCCGCTTCATGCCGACGATGCGGCCCTGCGCCACGAAGTCGACGCCGTAGATGTAGAACTGCTGCAGGAAGGTGCCGATCGAGACGACGTAGCCCTCGTCGCCCTTCTTCACCAGCACCTCGCCGATCTCCTTGCCTGGAAAGGTGCCGTCGTTGCGGATGTTGAGCCGCGCCCGGACCTTCTGGCCGTATTCAAAGTCCGGCGGGCCATCCAGCTCGACGATGTCGCTGTCACGCGCGATGTTCATGGCGAGGGCTCCGTTGCGGGTTTGAGCTGTGCAGGTTCGGTGAAGCCGCTGCGGCTGCGCGCCAGCTCGCGCACCAGCGGATCGGGATCGTCGAGCAGCGGCGCCAGTTCGTAGGCGTCGACACGGCTGGCGACTTCGTAGCGAACCCGCCAATCGGCATCACCGAGCATCGCCAGCAGCCGGCCGGGCGTCATTCGCTTTGCGGCTTCGAGACGAACTTCGCCGTCCTTATCCATCGCGATCTGGGCCAGCCATTCCGGGCCGATCCGCCGAGCCACTTCGCGGCGCACGCCGGGATCGGGATCGAGCACCAACAGCGGCAGCAGGCCGGGCGATGCCCGCCGCGCCACGATCTGGCGGACATAATAATCCTCGTCGCTCGCCATCGGGCGCAGCTCGTCGTCGCTCAGCACCGAGGCGACGCGGATCCGCACTTCGCGATGCGGGTCGCTGCGCAGGCCGAGCAGATAGCGCTTCGGCAGCCGGCGTGCCGCGCTCCACCGCACCGTCTCGTCGGGATCCTGCAGCAGCTTCGGCAGCAGGAACACCGTGGCATAGCCGGCCGCAACCGCGCGCGTCTCGAAATAGGGATGGTCGAGATACGAATCGGCGAGCCCGCGGTTCTGCTGGAAGAACCGCTCCAGCCGCCGCGCATAGCGATCCTGGACACACGCCTTCTTCAATTCGCACAGCCCGGCGGACAGCAGCTCGTGATGCGGGCACGACGCACAATCAACCTCATTGCCCTGCCAATCACGGGCTTCGTCGATGTCAGTCGTCATCGTCCTGCCCTATCCGCCGCCACACCTCGAGCAGCACGGCAGCGCCGACCTTGTCGGTCGGATCGAGTTCGAGCAGCTTCTCGACAGCCGCGTGACCTTCGTCGAGCTGGCCGAGCCGCATCTGCAAATAGGCGTAGGCCTTCAGCGCAAACAGATAGAACCGCGGCAGCACCGCCGAATAGCTGGAGAACTCGGCATCGCCGCGGCGCACCTTGCGCCAGTCGGAGGCCAGGCCATTGTCGCGCGCCGCCTTGCACAGGCAGGCCTGCGCCACTTCGAGTGCCTCGCCGAGACGGCCCTTATAGAAATAGAACCGGTACAGCCCGATCAGCACTGCGGCATGGTCGGGCGCCAGCAGATGAGCTTCGCGCAGATGCTGCTCAGCCAGCGCCTCGCTCTGATAGTCACGGCCCGCCAGTTCGAGATGCCGATGTGCGTCTGCCGGCAGACCGGCGCCGAGCAGCGCCCCGGCCAGCAGCGACTGCTCCGGACCAGACATCGTCAGTTCGCTGTGCATCAGGTCGGGCATGGCTCACAGCTCCCGCAGCTGGTGCAGACCGGCGGTCGGCTTGGACCCGCTGTCGCTGGCGCACTGACAGTTCGATCCCTTCGGGTCGTGGAACATGAAGCCGCTTGAGGTCGGCGTCTCCATGAAATCGATCACCACGCCTTCGAGCAGCTTCAAGCTCGATTCCGGCAAAAACAGCTTGTAGTCGCCGCGATCGACCACCGCGTCCCCGGTGTGCGGCGCGCCGGCGATATCGAACTGCGCCGACAGGCCGGAGCAGCCGCCGGCGCTGACCACCAGGCGGAAGCCGCCGGTGCCGCCGCTGAACCGCAGCATGCGACGGATGAATTTCTCGGCCGAGGGGGTGAAGCTCATATCCATCGGAATCGCCTCATGCTGCCTGGTAGCGCGGGACGGAATTGTCGATCACGCAGGTGCCGTCGACCGGGCACACCGCGACACATTGCGGCTCGTCGTAGTGGCCGATGCACTCCGAGCACTTCGAAGGATCGATCGCGAAGGTGCCGCCCTTCTCGAAGATCGCCACATTCGGGCACTGCGGCTCGCAGGCCGAGCAGCCGGTGCATTGCGAGGCGACGATCTTGTAGGCCATGGCCGTTCCCCTTCGCTGCGCTCGCCCTAAGCCTCGGTGAAGGCGCCCTGGCGGATCGTGGCATCGCCGCGCGCGACGTGGCGGATCTCCGACTTACCGACGCGCTCGAGGTACTCCTTGAAGTACGCGATCACTGACTGCTCGATGTATTCGAACGCATACGACTCGACCGCCTCGATGCCGGCACCTGCAAGCGAATCCTTCGGGCACATGCCGATCTTGGCAACCAGGACGGCGGTGCAGTCGTTCAGCGCCTTGAGGATCGGCTCGATGCCGGATTCGCTGGCGTAGCCGCCTTCGCAATACAGATCGACGCGGCGGTGACCGACGAACTTCGCACCGGCAGTCGACACTTCGTAGATCTGGAATTCGTGAGCGTGGCCGAAGTGCTCATTGATGACGCCGCCGCCCTTGGTGGCGATTGCCACCTGGATCTTGATGGTCGCGGTCTCGTCGGCGAGCTTGTCCAGCTCGCGCTGCTTGGCGACCGCGATCGCGTCGCGCTCGGCCTCGACCTTGGCCTGGTAGGCCTGGCGCGCGGCAAGGTCGTATTCGACGTCCATCGCCATCACCTTTTCGGTGGTGAATTCGGCGCTACGGTCCTCGCCGAGCAGACCGACGGCGTCGGCACGGCACTGCCGGCAGTGCCGCATCATGTTCATCTCGCCTTCGCAGGCATCCTGCAGCGCCTTGAGCTCCTGCGCGGTCGGGCCGCGCTGGCCGGACAGGCCGAATGCAGTGCCGTGCTCGGCTTCGGAGATCAGCGGCATGATGTTGTGCAGGAAGGCGCCGCGCGACTTCACCGCCTTGTTGACCTCGATCAGATGCTCGTCGTTGATCCCCGGGATCATCACCGAGTTGACCTTCACCAGGATGCCGCGCGCGACCAGCATCTCCAGGCCGAGCAACTGCCGTTCGCTGAGGATCTTCGAAGCCTCGACGCCGGTGTAGCGGCGGTGATTGTAGAAGATCCACGGATAGATCTTCGCGCCGACTTCGGGATCCACCATATTGATGGTGATGGTGACGTGATCGACCTTCATGGCGGCGATCTGCTCGACATAGTCGGGCAGCATCAGGCCGTTGGTCGACAGGCACAGCTTGATGTCGGGTGCGGTCTCAGTGACCAACTCGAAGGTCTTGAAGGTCTTGGCCGGATTGGCGAGCGCATCGCCCGGGCCGGCGATGCCGAGCACAGTCATCTGCGGGATGGTCGAGGCCACTGCGACGACCTTGCGCGCGGCCTGCTCCGGGGTCAGCTTTTCGCTGACCACGCCGGGGCGGGATTCGTTGGCGCAATCGTATTTGCGATTGCAGTAATTACACTGGATGTTGCACGCGGGCGCGACCGCGACGTGCATGCGGGCGAAGTGATGGTGCGCCTGCTCGCTATAGCAGGGATGGTTCTTCACCTTCTCCCAAACTTCCGGCGGCAGATCGCTGGGACCTGCGGCCGAGCCGCAGCTGGTCTTGCCGGCGCCGCCCTTGCTGCTGCAGCCCGATTGCGCTGCGCTCTTGCGCATCTCGTCGAACGACGTCGTTCCCAGCGCGCTGAAATCATGCAGTTGCAGCAGCTTGCTCATATCCGGGCCTCGTTCGATCGCCGCACGACAGGCGGCTTGACGGTGGGTGATGGTGCTGCAACCGAGCCGGCGAAGATCAATTCCGATCCGCTGGCGCGGCGATCCGTTGAAGACGGCGTCCGACGGTCAAGGCGTCGGCCGTCTTGCAAGATCACGCGTCAGGCCGGCACGCAGGTGTTGTCGACCGGGCAGACCGAGACGCACTGCGGCTTGTCGAACTGACCTTCGCACTCGGTGCACTTGGTCGCGTCGATCACGTAGGTGCCGCGCTTCATGCTGATCGCGGCGTTCGGGCATTCGAATTCACACGCACCGCAGACGGTGCACTGGGAGGTAACAATCTTGTAGGCCATGGTCGGCTCCTGGTTCGCAGAGTGCTGCTGACCAGTTGTCTTTCAAGCCGCGTGCCAGATGCGTGATGATTGATTTTAAAGAACTATTTGTCGCCTCAGAGGGCCCGCGCCGGTGTAGGGCCCCCGACACTTGTCGCAAGTCTGACAGGCATCCTGACCCGTCATTAAGCCCCGTCTCACACGGCAGAGATCCGCGTTGAAGTGCATACGGGCAGCCGAACGCGCGACGCTGAGGAGCGCCGCGAGTTCGGCCGAAGATGAGCGCGCGGCAGGCGCGTCAGAAGTGCTTGAGCTCGATGTTGTGCTTCTTCAGCGCGTAGCCGATCTGGCGCGGCGTGAGGCCGAGAATGCGCGCGGCCTTCGCCTGCACCCACCCGGCTCGCTCCATGGCGTTGATCAGCCGCTCGCGCTCCGACATGTTCGATTCGTCGGACGGGATCTCCGAACGGACCGGCGCCGACGCAAAATCATCCGCTGATGCGACCGGCTCGCGCGGATGCACGATTTCCACCGGCGCCTTGCGTGGCAGGACCTGGAGCGGAATTTCCGGGCGCGGACGCTCTGGCGCAGGTTCGGCGTGGCCCTTCCACAGGATCGCCGACAGGCACTCGTCCTGGTGACAGGCGAAATCGCTGTCGCGGATTTCCGGCCCCATCGCCAGGGTGGCGGTGCGGCGCACGCAGTTCTCCAGCTCGCGCACGTTGCCGGGGAACGAGCAGGCCTTCAGCAGATCCAGCGCGTGCGACTCGAAGGCCAGCTCGCGGCCGTTCTCCTTGTTGAAGTTCTTCAGGAATTCAGTCGCCAGCAGCGGGATGTCGCTGGGCCTGTCGCGCAGCGGCGGCAGGATCATCGGCACCACATTGATGCGGTAATACAAGTCGGCGCGAAACTCCTTGCGAGCCACCGCCTCTTCGAGATTGCGGTTGGTGGCGGCGACGATGCGGACATTGACCTTGATGGTCTGGTTGCCGCCGACCCGCTCGAACTCCTGCTCCTGCAAGACGCGCAGCAGCTTGGCCTGGAACGACGCGGAGATCTCACCGATCTCGTCGAGGAACAGCGTGCCCTTGTCGGCGAGCTCGAACCGCCCCTTGCGCGAGGCGATCGCGCCTGTGAACGCGCCCTTCTCGTGCCCAAACAGCTCGGACTCCAGCACCGATTCCGGCAGCGCCGCGCAGTTGATCTTGATGAACGGGCCGTTGGCGCGCGCCGACAGCTCGTGAATCGCCTTCGCGATCAGCTCCTTGCCGGTGCCGGACTCGCCGCGCAGCAGCACGGGCGACTGCGACTTGGCGATGATGCTGACCTTGGCCAGCAGTTTGCGGATCGCCGGGCTCTCGCCGACGATGCCGTCGACCTTGACCCGCTTGCGCTCGCGCTCCGGCTTCAGCTCGGACAGTTCCTTCTGCAACCGGTGGCTCTCCGCCATCAACCGCTCGCGGTCGCGGGTGACGACGCGGTGCAGCTTCACGGTCTGGCCGATCAGATTGGCCACCATGGTGAGGAAGCGCACGTCCGCGTCCATCCGGAAATGCGAACGGCCGTCGCGGACGCGATCGATGCTCAGCGTCCCCACCACCCGCGAGTCGATCCGGATCGGCACCCCGATGAACGACACCCGGGTCTCGTCAGTAGCGCCGAGCGCCATCGCATCGGCGGCGGTAAACATCGGATGGGCGGAGACATTGTCGGCGACCAGCGGCACCGCGGTGGCGACGATCTGGTCGATCGCCTTCTGAGGCAGCCGGGCGCGATAGCGGTTGTCGCTGCCTTCGTTCCAGCCGACGCCGACGGTAATATCGGGGATGCCGTCATCCGCCAACAGCGACACCACGCCGTTGCGCATCTGCAGGAACGACTGCAGCAGGTTGACGACGTTGGCGAGCGTGATCTCCAGCCGCGCCGGTGAGGTGAGGATTTTCGAAATCTCGAAAATGCCGGTGAGCGCGATATCACTCAGCGGTATCGGAGGATGGGTCATCGACGGCGATGGGTACTCGTTTTCGACAAGGCGGATTTCGCGCTGAGCCATAGCTCGTCTCCATCGCTCCCGAGCCTTCCCCCGTCAGATCCGGAGCATTGCGAGATTGTGGATGAATTCCAACCAGATGTCGTGCTCATCTTGGCTGCATCGCTGCGGAAGTTATGGCTAGCTCTGCTTAGTTCATTACCACTGATAAAAATGCTGATAATCAACTGATTACTACTCTAGCACCAGTCCGCCGCCGTTACCGCATTGATGCAGCGCAAAACTGACCGACCAAAAGAGCGGCAGCCAGCAGGCTGCCGTGTGTGATTGCTAGTCAACCGCAACTAATTGCGAACTATTCGCCTGAAGCCGACACTCAGACGTGCTGACCGCCGTTGATGTGAATTTCTTCACCGGTGACGTAGCTGGCTGCATCCGAGCACAGGAAGAACATCACCTTGGCGACCTCCTCCGGCGTCCCGATCCGCCGCATCGGAATCGTCGGCGCCAGCATGGCCTCGGTTTCGGGCGACAGGATGTCAGTCTTGATCTCGCCCGGCGCGATCGCATTCACCCGGATGCCGTAGGGCGCGTAGTCATGCGCCATCTCACGGGTCAGGCAGGTCAGCGCCGCTTTCGAGGTGGCGTAGGCGCTGCCGGCGAACGGATGCACGCGCGAGCCGACGATCGAGGTGACGTTGACGATCGAGCCCTGCCCAGCGCGCAGTTCGTCGAACAGCCCCTGCGCCAGCATCACCGGCGCCAGCAGGTTGACGTGGAACACGCTCATCCACGTCCCGACCGGCGTATTCAGCGACGTCAGCCGCTCGCCTTCGGCGTTCTTGGGGGAGATCGCCGCATTGTTGATCAGGGCGTTCAGTGGGCCGCCGCCGAGCTTCTCTTTCAGCTCGTCGATCGCCCGGGGTACCGCGCGATGGTCGGCGAGTTCGACCGCGACGTGATTCTCAAGGCCGGTCGCCCACGGACAGCGGTCATCGGCGAACGGCTGCCGCGAGCAGGTAATGATGCGCCAGCCGGCGTCGGAGAACAGCTTGCCGGTGGCATGGCCGATCCCGCGCGACGCGCCGGTCAGAACCAACGTCTTTTGCTTGCCGACGCGCGCCTCGCGCTGATCATTGTGAAACGGACAGGCGCCGCCTGTGGCCGACGGCATTCCGGCCGGCATACCAGGAGGCATCTCTGCGGGGCGCCCGGCAGGGGGCGAAGAGGGCGCGGGTTCGGGCCGCTCTGCGTGCAGTGGTTCAGGGTGCACGGGACGGTCTCCATCGGTTTCGTTGCAAGTGAACTTGCATGAACCGGGCCAACCGCTACGACGTTCGATTTAGGCCGACAAACCACACCTAGTTGCCAGCCGATGTCATTACAGCGACACCGCTCGCGCCGCACAACCCGACACAACGTTGGCTTTCCGACATCAAAACCCGCCACCCATTACCACTAACAGCGCCCGCTCGGTCTGGTCCGGCTCTTGCTTAAACAGGCTCCAGACACTGAACACAGCGTGGTGGTGATGACGCAGCCTCTCCAACTCAGCGCCGGCGGCTTCGCGGTCGTGCTCGGGACTAATGAGATCGCCTCCGCCGTCGCTGTGCATCTGCACCGCGCCGGCTGCTGTGTGGTGATGTCGCACGATCCGTTTCCGCCGGTGATCCGCCGCAAGATGGCGTTTCACGACGCGCTGTACGGCGACGAAGTCACGGTCGAAGGCGTGCGTGGCGAGCGGGTCGATCACGCCACCCAGATTTTCAAGGCGCTGCGCCGGTCGAACAACGTGCTGGTGACCTGGCTGGCGTTGCCGGACCTGCTGCCGATCAGCGCGGTCGACGTGCTGATCGATGCGCGGATGCAGAAGCACCGGGTCACGCCGGACCTGCGCGGGCTCGCGCGCGTCAGCGTCGGCCTCGGGCCCGGCTTCTCGACCGCGGTGAACTGCGACGTAGCGATCGAAACCCGTCCAGGCCGCAGCGGCCTGATCGTCGGCTCCGGCTGGACCGATGCGGCCGTCGGCGTCGCCAGCCCGCTCGGCGGCGTCGGAGCCGAGCGCTTCCAATATTCTCAGGCCAGCGGCCGATGGCGGACCGCGGTCGAGATCGGCAGCCGTGTCTTCAACGGCTATCCGATCGGTCACCTCGGCGGCGTTCCGGTGCGGGCGCCGTGCGACGGCATCCTGCGCGGCGTCGTGCGCGACGGCCAGGACGTGCCTCAGGGCGTCAAGCTGCTGGAAGTGGATTCCCGCGGCCGCCATGCGCAGTGGACCGGGATCGACGATCGCGGCCGCGGCATCGCCAAGGCGGTGCTGCGCGCCGTGCAGCCGCAGGCCGAAATCCGCCCGAGCTACGCGGCGCAGCCGATCGCGGTGTTCTAGGCCAGCGACGGCCTGCCGCTCGCCATCGCCAGATGGCCTTCCCACATTGACTGACGCCTCGTCCCGAGGAGCCCGGCAAAGCCGGGCGTCTCGACGGGATGAGCGGTTGCATGTCGCGCGGCAAATGGTTCGAGACGGCGCGGCGTGTCTCTTCACCACGAGGCTTCGCCTAGAGCATCTCTGCTTTTGACAGAATCAGGACCGAACTTCCTAGAGCATTTCTGATTTCGACGGAATCAGGACCGCACTTCCTAGCGGTCGCAGCTTGCAGAACCTCATGGTGAGGAGGCGCGAAGCGCCGTCTCGAACCATGTGCCGCAAGCCCTGCGGCTCCTCATCCTTCGAGACGCCCGGCTTTGCCGGGCTCCTCAGGATGAGGACTTTAGTGCGCTTGGAAAGGCCAAGTTCGCTTCAATCAATCGATGAAGCGCTCTAGCGGTCGCAGCTTGTAGAGCCTCATGGTGAGGAGGCGCGAAGCGCCGTCTCGAACCATGCGCCGCAGGCGATATGGCTCCTCATCCTTCGAGACGCCCGGCTTTGCCGGGCTCCTCAGGATGAGGACTTCGGACGCTTGGCAAAGGTCAAATCCGCTTCAATCAATCGATGAAGCGCTTCTAGGGTGAGCGATCCAGAGCGCAGCACTGGACTGCGCTCGGTGACGCCGGACTAGCCGGCGCCGAGAGCGACGGCGACATTGTAGGTGATCAGGCTGGCGATATAGGCGAGCACGAACATGTAGACGAAGGTGACGCCCATCCAGCGCCAGCTTCCGGTCTCGCGCTTGATCACCGCCAGCGTCGAGGCGCATTGCGGAGCGAACACGAACCAGGCCAGCAGCGATAGCGCGGTGGCCAGACTCCACTTCGAGGCAAGCACCAGGCCGATCTGCTCGGCCGCTTCCTTGCCGCCCTCGATCGCATAGACGGTACCAAGCGCCGCGACCGCGACCTCGCGCGCCGCCATGCCGGGGATCAGCGCCACGGCGATCTGCCAGTTGAAGCCGAGCGGCGCCAGCACCGGCTCGACCGCGTGACCGATGATCGAGGCCAGGCTGTAGTCGATCGCCGGCTCAGTCGCGCCGATCGGAGGCCGCGGGAACGAGGCCAGGAACCAGATCAGCACCATCATCGAGAAGATGGTGGTACCGGCGCGCTGCAGGAACATCTTGGCGCGGATATAGATGCCGATGGCCACACTCTTCAGCCGCGGCAGCTTGTAGTCCGGCAGTTCGAGCATGAACGGCGCCGGCTCGTAGTCGCGCCACATGAAGAACTTGACCAGCGCCGACACCGTCAGGGCGCTGACAATGCCCGCGGTGTAGAGGCCGAACATCACCAGCCCCTGCAGATTGATCCAGCCGAACACATCCTTGGCCGGCACGAACGCCGAGATGATCAGCGTATAGACCGGAATGCGCGCCGAGCAGGTCATCAGCGGCGCGATCAGGATGGTGGTGAGGCGGTCACGGCGGTTGTCGATCACGCGCGTCGCCATGATTCCGGGGATCGCGCAGGCAAAGCTCGACAGCAGCGGAATGAACGCCCGGCCGTGCAGACCGGCGCCGCCCATGATGCGATCCATCAGGAACGCGGCGCGCGCCATGTAGCCGAGGTCTTCCAGCAGCAGGATGAACAGGAAGATGATGATGATCTGCGGCAGGAACACGAGGACGCTGCCGACGCCGGAGATCACGCCGTTCTGCAGAAAGCTCTGCAGCAGCCCCTCGGGCAAGTTGGCCTGGACGAATGCGCCGAGAGCCTCGAAGCCCCCGGAGATCAGCTCCATGATCGGCTGCGCCCAGGAGAACACCGCCTGGAACATCACGAACAGGATCAGGATCAGGATCAGCAGGCCGGCGACGGGATGCAGCACCACCCGGTCGATCTGAGCCGTCAGGGTGTGGGGCCGCGCCGGCAGGCTGACGCACTCGCCGATGATGCGGTCGGCCTCGCGCTGCAGGGCGCGCAGCTCGCTGGTGGACAGCGGTCGCCAATTGGTGTCGGTCGCGGGCGCCGGCGTCTGGGCGGCGAATTCATCGGTCCGTTTCAGCAGCTCCGCGGTGCCGCCCTTGCGGACCGCAATCGACGTCACCACCGGAATACCAAGCTGCGCCGAAAGCTTCTCGACATCGACCGTGACGCCGCGGCGCATCGCGATGTCGTACATGTTCAGCACGAGCATCAGCGGACGGCCGGTCCCCTTCAATTCCAGCATCAGCCGGAAGGTCAGCCGCAGGTTTGTCGAGTCGGCAACACACAGCACCAGATCCGGCACCGGCTCGCCCGACTTGCGGCCGAGCACGACATCGCGGGTGATCTCTTCGTCGGGGCTGCGGCCGCGCAGCGAATAGGTGCCTGGTAGATCGACCAGGCTGACGACGCGGCCAGCCGGCGTGGTGAACAGGCCGGTCTTGCGCTCGACGGTCACGCCCGGGTAGTTCGCCACCTTCTGGCGGCTACCCGTCAGCGCGTTGAACAGGGAGGTCTTGCCGCTATTGGGTGTTCCAACCAGGGCAAGGTTGAACGGCTGAGAATCGATCGAGCTCATCGCGCAATCGCCAAATCAAGAAGCTGCAATCTGCGCGTCACATCAACACGATGGCCATCGCCTCGCGGCGGCGAACCGCGATGGTGATGTTGTCGACCCGGACCGCGATCGGATCCCGGCCGATGATACCCTCGTGCAACACTTCGACCTTGGCCCCCTCGACGAAGCCGAGTTCGATCAGTCGGCTTTCCAACTCGATCGGCTGCAACGACGACGTGCCGCGGTGCGGATCGATCGCCTGGACGACGCCGCGATAGCCGCGTCGCGCGTTCCCCAGCAGGATCGGCTGGTGATGGCTGTGGCCGTTATGAAGGGGGGTTTGGGTCATTACTCGTTCTTCCAATCGGCGCCGTGAAGGTCAAGAGATTCAAGCCGGCGCCATCGGGAGTTTAGAACGATTGTAACAGGCGCTATCAATTCTCAATCTAACAAAAGAGCCCTGCCAAATGGTTTGATTTGGCACAAAACTGCGGACGGCTTCGGCCAGATTCAATCTGAAGGCGAGCTTGCAAACCGCATGCCTCGTCTGACCAGACATCGAACCATCACGGAGCCGAGATCCGTAAACCATGGAGCGTGATCAGAGGCTGAACATCGCCGCGGTTAAGGCTTTGGCCAACGCTGCGCCGGATACTCGGCGCCGGATCGGGAACATGCCCGATCACCGCTCTGACCGGATCGCGCCATGGCCGCCAAGACCTCCAAAGCGAAACGACGCAAGCCGGCCGCCGCGGTAGGCGGCGCGTGGCTCTCGATGCTGACTCAGAACCTGACCAACATGGCGATCGTGATGGCAACCTCGGGTTCGGTGCTGCTCTGCCTGCTGATCGCCAAGCGCTTCGCCTGAGGGCGATTCCGCTCTATTGGAATCAGAGCCGCGCTTTGGCGGACTAACCGCAGACAGAACCTCACGATGAGGAGGCGCACAGCGCCGTCTCCCCCCTAGAGCGCTTCATCGATTGATTGAAGCGAACTTGGCCTTTCCAAGGGCACTAAAGTCCTCATCCTGAGGAGCCCGGCAAAGCCGGGCGTCTCGAAGGATGAGGAGCCGCAGGGCTTGCGGCACATGGTTCGAGACGGCGCTTCGCGCCTCCTCACCATGAGGTTCTGCAAGCTGCGACCGCTAGGAAGTGCGGTCCTGATTCGTCGAAATCAGAAATGCTCAAAAACGTCGATGCCCGGCACGAGGCCGGGCATGACGCGGAGTTGAAGGGGGAAGACGGCGCGGCGATCAGGCCGCGCGAACCGTATCGAGGAACCGGGTGACCTCGATCTTCAGCCGGCTCGATTCCTGTGACAGCGACTGCGCCGCCGACAGCACCTGGGCGGAGGCCGAACCAGTCTCGGTCGCGCCACGCTGCACGTCGGTAATGTTCGCCGACACCTGCTGGGTGCCATGCGCCGCCTGCTGCACGTTGCGGGAGATTTCCTGGGTGGCGGCGCCCTGCTCCTCGACCGCGGCGGCGATCGCCGACGAAATCTCGGACATCCGCCCGATGGTCATACCGATCTCGCGGATCGCATTGACCGACTCGTTGGTCGCCGACTGGATTCCCGAAATGTGCTGGCCGATTTCGCCGGTGGCTTTCGCGGTCTGCTCCGCCAGCGCCTTGACCTCAGCCGCCACCACCGCGAAGCCGCGACCGGCCTCACCGGCGCGCGCCGCCTCGATCGTGGCATTGAGCGCCAACAGGTTGGTCTGGCCCGCAATGGTGTTGATCAGTTCGACGACGTCGCCGATCCGGCTGGCCGCTTCCGAAAGATCACCGACGCTGTCGTTGGTCTTGCGCGCCTGGTCCACCGCTTCCGAGGCGATCCGCGAGGACTCCTGCACCTGACGGCTGATCTCGGTGATCGACGACGACATCTCCTCGGTCGCGGAGGCGACCGACTGAACGTTGGTGGAGGCTTCTTCGGACGCCGCGGCGACCGAGGTCGCCAGCTCCTGGGAGCGATCGGCGGTCGAGGTCAATGTGCCGGCCGAAGCTTCCAGCTCGGTGGAGGCCGACGACACCGTTTCGACGATTTCGCTGATCGCAGATTCGAACTGCCGGGTGGCCGCGTCGACCCGGTGGCCGCGCGCGATCTTTTCCTCGGCCTCGCGGGCCGCGGCGAGATCGGCCTCGCGCTTGGCGATCAGCGCTTCCTTGAAGATCTGCAGCGAATCCGCCATCGCGCCGATTTCGGTCGACTCGCCGCGATGCGGCACCTCGGCAGCGAGATTGCCCTGGCCCAGCGCCTGCATCGGCTCGATAATCGACGCGATGCCGCGGCTGATGTCGCGGATCACCAGATAGCTGGCGATGAAGCCGAAAGCCATCGCGAGCACAAGAATGGTGACGACGATCATGACCGCCGAGCTATAAGCGGCCTCCGCCGTCGCGGTCGACTGATCGGCGCCGTTATTATTCAAATCCACGCTCTTCTGCAGGACCGCGTCAACGCGGCTGCCGATCGGGCCAAGCGTCTTGGTCAGGTAGACGCCAAGCTCCGCGGTGGATTGACCGAGACTTTGCTGCGACATCTCGATCGCCTTCTTGGCTCCATCGAGATAGACGTTCAGCTCCTTGCTGAACTCCTCGTACAGCGCCTTCTCTTCCGGCGACGTGATCATCTTGCGATAGGCGGCGAGCTGCTTGTTGATGACCTCTTCGACGCCGGCAATTCGCTTCGCGGCCGTCGCCTTGCCTTCCGCCGTCGCTTCCATCGCATGAGCCCGCAGGGTCACGCGGTACATTGCCAGCGAGGTTCGGATGTCGCCAAGGACGCGAACGCTCGGCAGCCAGTTGGTGGCGATGTCGACCGTCGAGTCATTCAGGGTCCGCATCTTGAGCAGACCCAGGCCACCGATCCCTGACACGGCCACGAGAAGCAGCGCCACGAGCGCAATGATCTTGGTACGAATCGAGAGTCTGGAAAGCATCGGCATCTACTCGTCTGATGGAAGACCAAATAACAGGAATTGGTACGACACCGCGCACCACAGCGAGCACAGGGGCGCAGTCACCGGTCCAATTCCGGAACCAATGTGCAGCTTGCAGATTGAGGGGGGGTTAAGCCACGCCCCCGTAGAACTACTGAACAAGTAGGACGACTGGAGGATTTCGCGGCGCCGGAGCTTATTAGCAGTCGAGACGGCGGTTTTCCTGGCGAAGGATTCGGTCAGAAGGACTGTCCAATCACAGCGCGCATGGCGGCATTGCAGAATAGTGGATGCGCTCCCTGAGCCGAGTTGGACGCATTCTGAGTATCAGGTTCACTTTCTTGGAAGGCAGGCGCCCGAACTAATCGATGGCGCACCAACAAACAGTCAGATACCGCACCATTCTCGGACAGCAATCCCAAAGGCAAATGGCCGGGACAGAGCCCGGCCACGATGTCGTTGAGCGTTGCGCCTTCGCAGACCTTGCCTCCGCGAGCCGGGGGCAGTTACGCCGCCCGCACGGTGTCGAGGAATTTGGTGACCTCGACCTTCAGCTTGTTGCTATCCTGCGACAGCGACTGCGCGGCGGAGAGCACCTGCGACGAGGCGGAGCCGGTCTCGGTGGCGCCGCGCTGCACGTCGGTGATGTTCGACGACACCTGCTGGGTGCCGTGCGCAGCCTGCTGCACGTTGCGAGAGATTTCCTGCGTGGCGGCGCCCTGCTCTTCCACCGCCGAAGCGATGGTCGAGGCGATTTCCGACATCCGGCCGATGGTCTGACCGATCTCCTTGATGGCGTCGACCGACTGGCCGGTCGCTGTTTGGATGCCGGTGATGTGCTGGCTGATCTCGCCGGTGGCCTTGGCGGTTTGCTCCGCCAGCGCCTTCACTTCGGCCGCCACCACCGCGAAGCCACGGCCCGCCTCGCCGGCACGCGCCGCTTCGATCGTGGCGTTGAGTGCCAGCAGGTTGGTCTGCCCGGCAATGGTATTGATCAGTTCGACGACGTCGCCGATCCGGCTGGCGGCGTGCGACAAGGTGCTGACGCTTTCGTTGGTCCGGCGCGCCTGGTCGACCGCATCGTTGGCGATGCGCGCCGATTCCTGCACCTGGCGGCTGATCTCGGTGATCGACGACGTCATTTCCTCGGTCGCCGACGCCACCGACTGCACGTTGGTGGAGGCTTCCTCGGAAGCCGCCGCCACCGACGTCGCCAGTTCCTGGGCGCGCTCGGCGGTCGAGGTCAGCGTGCTGGCCGAGGCTTCGAGTTCAGTCGAGGCCGACGACACGGTGTCGACGATCTCGCCGATGGCGTGTTCGAACTGCCGGGTCGCGCTGTCGACCCTCTGGGCGCGCGCAATCTTCTCCTCGGCCTCCTTGGCGGCCGCGGCATCGGCATCGCGCTTGGCGATCAGTGCCTCCTTGAAGATCTGCAGCGCATCCGCCATCCGGCCGATTTCGGTCGGCTCGCCACGATGCGGGACCTCCGCCGACAGATTGCCCTTCCCGAGGTCCTGCATCGGAGTGATGATCGACGCAATTGCGCTGATGATGTCGCGGATCACCAGCACGCTCATGGCGATACCAAGCGCAAAGGCCAGCGCGAGGATCGTGACGACCAGACCGAAACCGAAGCTGTAAGTGGTGTCGGCCGTTTCGGTCGAGGTCTGCGCCCCCTTGTTGTTGAGGTCGATATCCTTCTGCAGGGTTTCATCCATCCGCGTTGCGATCGGGACCAGGTTCTTCTTCACGTAGTCCCAGGCCGACGCCGGATACTGGCCGACGCTGCCGCGCGAGATCTCGATGGCCTTTCCAACGGTGGCCTTGTAGTCGGTCCACCCCTTCGCGAACTCGTTGAAGAGCGCCCGCTCCTCCGGCGATGAGATCAGCTTTTCATAGTCGACATTCGCCTTGTCGAGCGCCGTCTGAGCAGCGGTCAGACGCTTGTCGGCACCATCCTTGCCCTCTGCGGTGAGATCGAGGATGTGGTCGCGCAGGGCGCCGCGATAGCTCAGCACATAGGCCCGCATCTCGCCGAGAATCCGCACACTCGGCAGCCAATTGGTCGCGATGTCGGTCGACGCGGCATTGAGCGACCGCATCTCGACCACCGCCAGCGCGCCGAGACCCGACAGGGCGATCAGCAGCGCGGCGACCAGCGCAGTAATCTTGGTACGTATGGTGATCTTGGCGAACATCGACATCATCCTGTGAGAAAGACCATGGCGCGCGCCGTCACCCGACGATGGCCCGGCATCGAACCGGACTCACCATCACTGACTCAGCCGAGACTGCGCCCCTGCACCGCGGGTACTCTGAGTTCCACCCGCTTGCGAGTTCCTTAATTCAGCACCGCGTACGATTACGTACATTGCCGGCGCAGCGAACTAATCGACCGAGAACTACGAGCGGGGATGATGTGCCGGCTGGACTCCGACCCAGCGCAGCAGGTGCTTGCCGAACCAGCCCTTGTGGGCCTCGTGCGATTCCGAGGTCGGCTCCGGCTCGACGGCAGCTTCCGGGACGCCTGCCAAGTGGGAGTGTGGCTCCGGCTCGTCTTCAGGATGGGGGTGGACCGCCGCTGCCACAGCACGGGTGAGCTGCTCGCGCACCAGCTCGCCGGCCAGGAATTCCGCGAGCGCCAGCGGCGGCATCATGCCGAGCTCTTCGGTCCGCTTCCGGCCGGCGGCCGTCACCGTGATCAGCCGGTTGTCGATGATCACGAACGCGCTCGGGTAGTACACGCCGTTGACGGCGATCTGAAACTGATACGGGCCAGAACGACTGTGTGTCATCTGAGTTCTCCGACGTCAGGGTTTCCGCCGAACTCGAACGGACGCCAACGCGAATTGACCTGTGACCACACCCCAGCATTGCACGACGCTCAGGAAACGCAAGCCGCCACTCCCCAATCGGCGCGGATCGTTTCTTTTCCGTTGCGGCTTTCGCCGGCGTTGAGATCAACTGATCGGAGAATGCGGCGGGCCGTCAGGCGGTCCTCGAACAACTACCAGGTCAAAAAGCAAACGGCCCGCGCCGAAGCGCGGGCCGTCAGTCGTGTGCGGTGCGAGAAGCTTACGCCGCCTGCGGCTTCAGCTTGGCGCGCCAGTTCGGATACAGCTTGTCGGCATCCTGCGGGAAGCTCTCGAACGCGCGGGCGAATTCGCGGTGATCCTTGGCGAACTCGACCGGATCGGCGCCCTGCTTCCAGCACTGTTCGGCCTGACGCAGCGACTTGGCACCGGCCGCGCCGCCGTCGACGTGACCGAACGCACCGCCGCCCGCCGTCATGATCAGGTTGGAGTGGCCGAGGTTGTCGAAGAAGCCCGGCATCCGCAGCGCGTTCATGCCACCGGAGATGATCGGGGTGGTCGGGTTGAGGCCGAGCCACTCCTGATGGAAGTACGGACCGTCGGCCGAATCCTCGGTGATCATGTAGGCGATCGCGCGATCGGCGGCTTCGCCTTCCATCTTGCCGAAGCCCATGGTGCCGGTGTGGATGCCCGAAGCGCCCTGCAGACGCGCCATCTTCGACAGCACGAAGGCGGTGTAGCCGCGCTTAGACTGCGGCGAGGTCACCGCACCGTGGCCGGCGCGGTGATAGTGCAGGTACTGCTTCGGGAACGCGCGGCGGGCGGTGGTGACCGCGGCCGGGCCGGCAACGTAGCCGTCGACCAGGAACGCGATGTGATCGGCGTTGTCGGCGAAGGTCTCGAGGATGAACTCACCGCGCGCCAGCATTTCGTAGTGATCGTCGGCGGTGATGTTGAACGAGAACAGCTTGGCTTCGCCGGTCTTGTCCTGCGCGCGGCGCATCGCGTCGGCGACGGCCCGCACCGTGTCCTTGAACGGCGCGAACACCTGGTTGCCCTGCGGCTCGTCGTTCTTGATGAAGTCGCCGCCCAGCCAGAAATCATAGCAGGCGTTGGCGAACGGCTGCGGGCGCAGGCCGAGCTTCGGCTTGATGATGGTGCCGACGATGAAGCCGCCGTTGATCACCGGCCGGCCGAGCACGCGCCACAGATCCTTGATGGTGGTCGACGGGCCGTCGAACAGCTTGAGATACGCCGGCGGCACGTAGAAGTCGTACATCTTGGCGTATTCGACGTCGCCCATGCCCTGGTTGTTGCCGATCGTCAGGGTCAGGAACGAGGCGATCATGGCGCGGCCGTCGATCACGTTGCGATCGAACAGCTCGATCGGGTACGCGATCTTCATCAGCTGCTTGGCTTCGTCGATCTCGTACACCAGCGCGTCGACGCCGCGGGTGAAGTCGTCGGTGGTGGAGACTTCGACGTTGGTGCCGGTCGAGGATTCGGCGGCGAAGTGCGCGGCGGTCTGGAGGAAATTGCCGAAGCCGGCCTTCGGCTTCATGATGTAGGCGCACAGCACGTGCCGTCCGCCCGCGATCAGCTCGCTCTCTTTGAGGTTGAGGTTGGCGTAGCGGTTCGACTGGTCCATGGTGATCTCCTGCAATGCGAGGCGCGGCGGCGCGCTGGCCGCCGCGAATTGAAAGCGGTTACTCCGCGGCGCGGGCGACCTGGCCGATCTGCGGATCGAGCGCGCCGGACTTGTAGCGCTTGGCCATTTCCGCCATCGGGACGACCTTGATCTTCGAGGCATTGCCGGCGGTGCCGAACTGCTCGAAGCGCAGCTTGCAGATGTCGCGCATCGCATCCATCGCGGGCTTCAGGAACTTGCGCGGATCGAACTCCGCCTTGTTCTGGGTCGCGACCTTGCGGAACACGCCGGTCATCGCCAGACGGCAATCGGTGTCGATGTTGACCTTGCGGACGCCGTGCTTGATGCCGCGGACGATTTCCTCGACCGGCACGCCGAAGGTCTGCGGCATCGCGCCGCCGAACTCGTTGAAGATGTCCTGCAGATCCTGCGGCACCGACGACGAGCCGTGCATCACCAAATGGGTGTTCGGCAGGCGGCGGTGGATCTCTTCGACCACCTTCATGGCCAGCACGTCGCCGTCCGGCTTGCGGCTGAACTTGTAGGCGCCGTGCGAGGTGCCCATCGCGATCGCCAGCGCGTCGACCTTGGTGGCGCGCACGAATTCGACAGCCTGGTCCGGATCGGTCAGCAGCTGCTCGCGGCTGACCTTGCCCTCGACGCCGTGGCCGTCTTCCTGCTCGCCGCCGCCGTGTTCCAGCGAACCGAGCACGCCGAGCTCACCTTCCACCGAAGCGCCGACCCAGTGCGCCATGTCGACGACGCGGCGGGTGATGTCGACGTTGTACTGATAGTCCGCGGCGGTCTTGGCGTCGGCCTTGAGCGAGCCGTCCATCATCACCGAGGTGAAGCCGTAGCGGATCGCGGTGGCGCAGGTGGCTTCGTCGTTGCCGTGGTCCTGATGCATGCAGAGCGGGATGTCCGGATACATCTCGGCCAGCGCGTCGATCATCTTCGCCAGCATGATGTCGTTGGCGTAGGAGCGGGCGCCGCGCGACGCCTGGATGATCACCGGCGCGTCGACCAGCGCCGCCGCCTCCATGATCGCGAGGCCCTGCTCCATGTTGTTGATGTTGAACGCGGGCACGCCGTAGCCGTGCTCGGCGGCGTGATCCAGCAATTGCCTCAGAGTGATACGCGCCATGATGTCTCCTCAAACTAACTGTGTGACGACAGGGTCGTCCTGATGTTCAAAAATCGGGCTCAGTGCTTGCCGCGGGCGATCGCGCCCTTGGCGGCGTCCACCACCGCGTCCGCGGTGATGCCGAACTTCTGGTACAGCACCGGCGCCGGCGCCGAGGCACCGAACCCGGTCATGCCGACGAACGCGCCGGTATCGCCGATCCAGCGGCGCCAATCGGTGTCGCGCGCCGCTTCGATGCCGACCCGCGGCGCGGTGCCGAGCACGCTGGCGCGGTAGGCGTCATCCTGTTCGGCGAACAGTTCGAAGCACGGGGCCGAAACCACCGCCGCCTTGATGCCTGCGGCTTCCAGCTTGCAGGCCGCATCCAGCGCCAGCGACACTTCCGAGCCGGTGGCGATCAGGGTGACGTCACGCTGGCCGGGATCGACCACGACGTAAGCGCCGCGCGCCACCGGGTTGCCGGAGACGGCGTTCGGGCGCGGCAGCGGCGGCAGGCCCTGGCGCGACAGCGCCAGCACCGACGGACGCGAGGTCTGCTTCAGCGCGCAGTCCCAGGCCTGCGCGGTTTCGATCGCGTCGGCCGGGCGGAACACCAGGACGTTCGGGATCGCGCGCAGCGAGGGGACATGCTCGACCGGCTGATGGGTCGGACCGTCTTCGCCGAGCCCGATCGAGTCGTGGGTCATCACGTGGATGACGCGCACGCCCATCAGCGCGGCGAGGCGGATCGCCGGACGGCTGTAGTCGGCGAACACCAGGAAGGTGCCGCCGAACGGCACGAAGCCGCCGTGCAGCGCGATGCCGTTCATCGCCGCCGCCATGCCGAATTCGCGGATGCCGTAGTGCAGGTAGGAGCCGCCGAACGCACCCGGCTTGACCGACGCGGTGCCCTTGGCATGGGTCAGGTTGGAGTGCGTCAGGTCGGCCGAGCCGCCGAGGATGTTCGGCGACGCCGGCACGATGGCGTCGATGGTGAGCTGCGACGCCTGGCGGGTGGCGATGGTCGGCTTGTCGGCGTCGAACTTGGCGATCAGGCCCTGCAGCGCGCCTTCGTAGTCCGCCGACAGCTTGCCGGCGAGCGCATCGGTGAAGCCGGTACGGGTCGCGGCGTCAGCCGCGGCCAGCCGCTGATTCCAGGCCTCGTGCGCCGCCTTGCCGCGGCCGCCGGCTTCACGCCAGCGAGCCAGGATCCCTTCCGGAATCTCGAACGGCGGATACGGCCAGTTCAGCGCAGCGCGGGTCTTCTCGACCTCCTCGGCGCCGAGCGGAGCGCCGTGCGCCTTCTCGGTGCCGGCGACCTTCGGCGAGCCGAAGCCGATCGTGGTGCGGCAGGCGATCAGCGACGGACGGTCGCTGGTCTTGGCCTGCTCGATCGCGGCCGCGACCGCTTCCGGATCATGGCCGTCGACCCGGGTGGTGGCCCAGCCCGACGCGGCGAAGCGCGCGAGCTGATCGTCCGAGCACGACAGCGAGGTGTCGCCGTCGATCGAGATGTGGTTGTCGTCCCACAGCACGATCAGCTTGTTGAGCTTGAGATGCCCGGCCAGCGAGATCGCCTCGTGGCTGACGCCTTCCATCAGGCAGCCGTCACCGGCGATCACATACGTATAGTGATCGACCAGCGCGTCGCCGTAGCGCGCGTTCATCATGCGCTCGGCGAGCGCCATGCCGACCGAGGTCGCAAGACCCTGGCCGAGCGGGCCGGTGGTGGTCTCGACGCCCTGGGTGTGGCCGTATTCCGGATGGCCGGGGGTCTTCGAACCCCACTGCCGGAACGACTTGAGCTGATCTATCGTGACTTCCGGATAGCCGGTCAGATGCAGCAGCGCGTACAGCAGCATCGAGCCGTGGCCGGCCGACAGCACGAAGCGGTCGCGGTCCGCCCAATCGGGCGCGGTCGGATCGAACTTCAAGAAGCGGGTGAACAGCACCGTGGCGACGTCGGCCATGCCCATCGGCATGCCCGGGTGGCCTGACTTCGCCTTCTCGACACCGTCGATGGCGAGAAAGCGGATCGCATTCGCCATGTCGCGATGCGTGACCTTGTCGTGGATGTCGCGCGCGGGAACGTTCAAACCGGCCTCCCCAGATTCCAAATGTTGGGCATTACTTCATGCTTCGCTTGCGGTCGATCAGCTGCATGATCAACGGCGTCAGGATCAGCTGCATCGCCAGGTCGAGCTTGGCGCCGTGGATCACGATCGAGTTGGCGCGCGACATGAAGCTGCCTTGGATCATCGACAGCAGATACGCAAAGTCGATGCCGCGCGGGTTCTTGAAGCGGATCACCACCATCGATTCGTCGGCGGTGGGAATCCAACGCGCGATGAACGGGTTCGAGGTGTCGACGGTCGGCACCCGCTGGAAGTTGATATCGGTCTCGGCGAACTGCGGCACGATGTAGTGCACGTAGTCCGGCATACGGCGCAGGATGGTGTCGGTCACCGCCTCGGTCGAATAGCCGCGCGCCGCACGGTCGCGGTGCAGCTTCTGAATCCATTCGAGGTTGATCACCGGCACGACGCCGATCTTGAGGTCGGCGTGCTGCGCGACGTTGACCTTGTCGGTCATCACCGCACCGTGCAGACCTTCGTAGAACAGCAGGTCGGAGTTCGCCGGCAGATCCTGCCACTGGGTGAAGTTGCCGGGCGGCACGCCGTGCAGCGCGGCTTCCTCGTCGTCGTGAACGTAGTGACGGGTGCGGCCGGTGCCGGTCTCGGCGTAGCTCTTGAAGGTCTGCTCCAGCTCCTCGAACAGGTTGGTCTCGGGGCTGAAATGGCTGAAGTGGCGGTTACCGCGCTCGGCCTCCTCGGCCATTTTGTTGCGCATGTCGACGCGATTGTAGCGGTGGAAGGCGTCGCCCTCGATGAACGCGGCGTTGACGTTCTCGCGGCGGAAGATCTGCTCGAACGTCTTCTTCACGGAGGTGGTGCCGGCGCCGGAGGAGCCGGTGATGGAGATGATCGGATGCTTACGGGACATGAGGAGGTACTTCCAATTCCAACCGGGGGAGACGACGTCAGACGCGGAACAGACCGCGGCGGGCGAACAGCGGCGCCGAGCGCGACGCGGCACTCGGATCGGTGTGCAGCAGTTCGATGCGCTTGACCTTGTCGATCGACCCCATGATCAGCGGCGAGCGCTGGTGGATCGTCTTGGCGGTGAGATCGAGCACCCGCTCGCGCCCGGTCGAGGCGGCGCCACCGGCCTGCTCCATCACGAACGACATCGGATGGGTTTCGTAGAGCAGCCGCAGCCGGCCATTGCCGTAGCCCGGACGGTTGTCGCCCGGATACAGGAAGACGCCGCCGCGGGTGAGGATCCGATACACTTCGGCCACCAGCGAGCCGATCCAGCGCATGTTGAAGTCCTTGGCGCGCGGACCGTCGGCACCGGCGATGCACTCGTCGACGAAGTCGCGGATCGGCTGCTCCCAATGGCGATGGTTGGAAGCGTTGATGGCGTATTCGGCGGTGTCGGCCGGCACGGTGACGCGCTGGCGGATCAGCCGGTACACCTTGGCCTTGCGGTCGAGCGTGAAGATGTCGACGCCGTTGCCGAGCGTCAGCACCAGCGACGTCTGCGGCCCGTACACCACGAAGCCCGCCGCGATCTGGCAGGAGCCGGGGGCGGTGAACGGCTTCACGCCCGGCTGGTTCGGGATGATCGAGAAGATCGTCCCCACCGTCATGTTGGTGTCGATGTTGGACGAGCCGTCGAGCGGATCGTAGGCAATCGAGATCGGCGCGTTGGGATCGCCGTCGAGCAGGGTGTCGGACTCTTCCGACGCCAGCGCCGCGTAAGGCACATCCTTCAGCGCCTTGACGATGATTTCTTCGGCTTTGACGTCGAGATCCTTCTGCACGTCGCCGTCGGCATTGCTGCCGCCATGCGCCGCGCCGGTGATGCCGGCGAGAGCCCCCTGCCCGATCAGTTCGGAAATTTCGATCGACCCCGCGGCGATCGCGCCGACCGCGGCGGCGACGGCTTTCCGCTGCGGATCAACCGCATATGAATCCAAAAGAACTGAGAGCGTTTGGCCCTGATCCATGATGACTCCCCCACAACGCAGCGCGGCCAATTGGCTCCGCGGGCTCCGTTGGGCGGAGCTTGTGAGCCGATCGATCACATAAGAGAAATTGCATTTTCCTTGGTACCACCAAAGGAATTTTTATATGGAGCGCCGCCGCCCTGTATTTGCTTACCGGAAAACGGCGGCGCGGCGCGCATTCTGCACAATTAGTCGAAGGCCGCCGTGATTTAGATCAGAAGAGACGGCCCAAGATCGGGGTGATTTGGCCCCAATCGGTCGCAGAGTCGACACTCTTATACTTTAGCAGCGCAGCGTATCCACACCCTGCGGGTCTTTGCCGCTGCCGATCCGCATCCGCACGTTGCGGCGCAACCTCTCTTGAGCTGCCGGCGCAATTTTGGGACATAGGAAAGCTGAACCAAAACAGATGGTTGAGTGACCGGAGCGATGCCCGCGACGGCGCCGCCATCGTCGCAGGGGGGGATTCTTATGAGTGAAGCGGTGATGGCCGGCGCGGAAGCGTTCGCGTTCGATGGCGGCAAGACCGGCGTCCTGCTGGTGCACGGTTTTACCGGCAGCCCGCAAAGCATGCGCTATCTCGGCGAGCGGCTCGGCGAGCGCGGCTATTCCATTCTCGGCCCGCGGCTGCCCGGACACGGCGTCTCGCCGGCCGCGATGGCCAAAACCACCGCCAATGACTGGGTCGACTGCGCCGAGGACGCGCTGCTCGAGCTGTCCGCCAAATGCGACAAGACCTTCGTGGCCGGACTGTCGATGGGCGGCACGCTGTCGCTGTATCTGGCCGCGTCACATCCGGACAAGGTCGCCGGCGTCGTTCCGATCAACGCCGCGGTGCAGATCGACTCGCCCGACCTTGCCGGGCTGGCCTACGCGCGCGGCCTGCCGGAATTCGTCCCGGGCATCGGCTCGGACATGGTCGACACCACCACCAAGGAGCTCGCCTACGACCAGGTCCCGGTGACCTGCGTCAAGCAGGTGATGGGGCTGGCCGCCACCGCCCGCGCGCTGCTGCCGAGGATCAAGTGCCCGACCTTGGTGATCAACTCGCGTGTCGACCACGTGCTGTCGCCAGCCAACGCGACCGTGATCGCCAACCACGTCGGCTCCAGCCGGATCGAAACGCTGTGGCTCGACAACTCCTACCACGTCGCGACGATCGACAACGACAAGGACCTGATCGCTTCCGCGATCGACAGCTTCGTGAAGCGCAATCTGTGATCCACCGCGGTAGCGGCGCATCTCGGCGCTGATCGCGCCGAACACCAGTCGCTCCGCTCGTCCTTGCGAGGAGCGGAGCGACGAGGCCCTTACTTCATCCCGCCATGGCCGAGCGCCAGGCCGATGGTGCGGGCGGCTTCCATGACGTGGGCGGAGTATTCCTTGATCTGCTTGCGCTTGACGCGGATGTCCGGGCCGGACATCCCGATCGCGCCGATCAATTCGCCGGAGCGGCCGATGATGGCGCAGGCGCAGGCGGCGATGCCTTCGCGCCACTCGCCGTGCAGCACCGATGCGTACCCCTGCGCCCGGATGGCGCGGATGTCCTCGCGCAGCTCTTCGATCGTGGTGCGGGTCGAATCCGTGTAGCGCTTCAGATGCGGGCGCAGGATTTCCAGATAATCGTCCGGCATCTGTGCCAGCATCGCCTTGCCGGTCGCGACCGTGAACGCCGGCGCGCGCATGCCGACGCTGGTGTGGGCGCGGATGTGATGGGCGCTCTCGATCTTGTCGACGTACAGCACCTCGGTGCCATCGAGCACCGACAGATGCACCGTCTCGCCGGTGACCTCGGCCAGCGTGGTCATCGCCGGCCGCGCGATCCGAACCAGATCCATGCGCTGAATGACGTGATGGCCGAGCTCCCACAGCTTGGTGGTCAGCTCATAGGTGCTGTGCGGCGGGATCTGACGGACATAGCCTTGCGACTGCAAGGTCGCCAGCAGCCGGTGCACGTTGCTTTTGGTGAATTTGAGCTCGTTGGCGAGATCCGTGACGCCGCGCGGCTGATCGCTGAGCGCAAGGGTCTCGAGCAGTCGAAGTCCCTTGATGAAAGCTTTGTCCATTCAGGCGGCCGGGCAATATCTCTTTGTTGGAAATAACGACCGGCAGTCGTAACTGCCGGTCGGAGTTTGCGAGACGCCGGCTTACTGGGCCAGCATCGCGTTCAGCTTTTCTTGTCCGTATTCTTCATTGGTGGAATTCCCCGCCGGCGACGGCGCACCCCAGAAGTCCGGGCTCCACTCGATCGCCTTGGCGACGTTGTCGGGATTGTTCGCCCAATACCGCGCGATGTTCTTATCCGTCGCCGCGTCGAACACGACCTTCGACGGCAATGCCACCGGGAAGGTGGAGGTCAGTTGCGCGGCGCGCTTCGGATCAAGACGCCACGACAGCAGCTTCAGAGCATTGTCGTAGTTCGGCGCGCCTTTTGGAATCGAGAAAAAGTCGTAATAGACGAAGCCCTGATTGAAGGTGAGATCGATCGGCGCGCCTTCCAGCGCCAGCTTGCTCATCGAGCCGGTGTAGGCGAGGCACATATCGGCTTCACCGTCGAGGATCAGCTGCGGCGGCTGCGCGGCGGTGGTCCACCACTTCACCACGTGCGGCTTGATCTCCTTCAGCTTCTTGAGCGCCCGATCCATGTCGATCGGATACAGTTTGTCTTTGGTGACGCCGTCGGCCATCAGCGCGGCTTCGAAGGTGAAGCGCGGCCACGCCGGCATGCAGCGGCGGCCGGGGAATTTCTTCACGTCCCAGAAGTCGGCCCAGGTCTGCGGAGCCTTGTCGCCTTTGAACTTGTCCTTGTTGTAGACGAGGCCGACGCCGATCACCTGCAGCGCGACGCCCTTCTTGCGCTTCAGATTGTCCGGCATCGCCGCGAGGGTCTTGTGCGCGGATTCCGACAGCTTCGAATAATCGATGTCGGCCAGGCAGCAGTCGCCGAGCAGTTTGGTTTCCTGATCGAAGATGAAGGTCAGGTCCCACTGCGCCTTGCCGGCTTCGGCCTGGGCCTTGATGCGCGGACCGCTGCGGGCTTCCTGCACGGTGACGACCTTGATGCCGGTTTCCTTCTCGAACGGGTCGTACATCACCTTGCGCAGCGCATCGCCGTAGCCGCCGCCCGGATCCTGCATGATGACGACATTGCTCTGGGCGGAGGCGGTCGCCGCTCCCAGGGCGATGAATGCCGCCGAGGCCAAGGCCGGCAGTCTGAAGCGTTTCAGTCCCAACATCGTGCGTCTTCCTCGTGGTTTGATTGTTTGTCGTCAGCTCGCTTTTTGCGAGGTCGCAAGCACCGGCCGGGCGAGGAACAGCCCTCCCACGACCAGCAGAACTTCAAGCGTGGAGACCACCGCCAACACCGGATTGAGCCGGTAGTTGATGTCGCCCCACAGCATCAGCGGCAGCGTCTTGAGCTGTGCACTCGACAGGAACAGCGTCAGCACCAGTTCGTCGAACGAATGCAGGAAGGCGAAGAACGTCGCCGCCGCGAGGCCCGGCGCGATCGCCGGCAGCGTCACCAGCCGCAGCACGGTCAGCGATGAAGCACCATGCACCGCGGCCGCCTGTTCGAGCCGCTTGTCGACGCCCTGCAGCGCGGCCGCCAGGATCACCACCACGATCGGCAGACCGCCGATGGCGTGGGCAGCGGCGAGGCCGAACACCGACCCGATCAGATCGAACTTCAGGAACAGGCTGTAAAGCGACAAGCCGAGCACCACCGGCGGCACGATGATCGGGCTGACCAGCAGCAGCATGATGGCCGACTTGCCGCGGATGTTGCCGCGGACGATGCCGAGCGCCGCGCTGGTGCCGAGCCCGACCGCGATCAAGGCCGAGACCGCCGCGATCAGCGCCGAAGTCCAGAACGCCCGCATCCAGTTGGTGTCGGAGAAGAACTGCTCGTACCAGCGCAGCGAGAAGCCCGGCGGCGGAAAGGTCAGATAGCTGGCGCTGCTGAACGAGATCACCATCACCACGACAATGGGGAGGATCAGCACGGCGACGACCACGCCGCCCATCAGTCGCACTGTCCAGGTGCCGACGCCGGCCGGCAGCATCCCGAGCAGCCGCAGTAGCGGCCAGCCGATCGTATCAGCAAGGCTGCTGCCGATGGTGCGGCGCGCCGGATCGTTCGCAGCGACATGCGTCGGGCTTGCAGGGGTGGATTCGGTCAGCTTGCGGCCGCCCCAGATGAACTCCAGGCCGAGGAAACGGCCGGCGATCGCCACCACCGCCAGCGTGATCAGCAGCAGCACGACGCCGAGCGCCTGCAGGAAGCCTTCGGAGGTCACCGAATCCGCCTGCTGGGTGATGTGCATGGCGAACATCTGGTCGCCGGGGCCGCCAAGCAGCGTCGGCGTGATGAAGAAGCCGATCGCCGCGACGAACACCAGCAGGAAGCCGGCGCCGATGCCGGGCAGCGTCAACGGCAGCAACACCCGCCAGAATACGGCGATCGGTCCGGCGCCGGAGGCGAGCGCAGCACGCGTCAGGCCGGGATCGAGCCGCGACACGCTGGAATAGATCGTCAGCACCATCAGCGGCAGCAGCACCGCAGTCATGCCGAGCAGCACGGTGCCGCGATGAAACAGCAGCTGAACCGGCTCGCCCAGAACGCCGATCGCGACCAGCAGCTTGTTGACCGGGCCGGTACGGCCGAGCAGCACCATCCAGGCGTAGGTGCGGATCAGAATCGCGATGAAGTACGGCAGCACGATCGCGGTCGCGATCAGCGCACGCGTCAGACCACGGGTGCGATGGATCAGCAGCGCGGTCGGATAGCCGAACAGCAGGCACAGGAACGCCACCGTGACCGAGATCTGCATGGTCCGGACCAGCGATTCCCAATACAGCGGCACGGCGAAAACGCGCTGGAAGTAAGTCAGCCAGCTCGGGCCGCTGATGCTGATGCGGATCAGATCGATCAACGGCAGCAGATAGATGAAGCCCAAAAACGCGACCGCCGGCAGCAGCAGCAGCGCCGGGTTCTTCAGCTTCATCGCCAGACTGGAGGATGGCTGACGCCGCGGCTCGTCGGTCAGCGAGAGCGTTGTCATGCCAACACCCAGCAGTCTTCCGGGCCCCAGCTCACGTGCAGACGATCGCCGATATTCGGCAGCGGCCGCTTGGCGCTATCGGGGCAGCGCACCAGCAGCGTCTCGCCGCTCTCCATCTGTGCCTCGATGCGCAGGGTCTCGCCGAGGAAGATCGCCGAGGTCACCGTCACCGGCGTCGAATTTGCAGCCGGCTCGTCCGCAATCGCAATGCGCTCCGGACGGACCAGCACGGTGACACGGCCGACGTCGATCGCGTCGCGGCTCTCGGCTTCGAACACATAGCCGGAGCGGTTTTTCAGCGTCACCGTGGTGCCGCGCTTCTGCATGATCTCGGCTTCGATCAGATTGCTCTCGCCGACGAACGAGGCCACGAACCGATTGACGGGGTGGCGATAGATGTCGAGCGGCCGGCCGATCTGCACGATCTTGCCGGCATCCAGCACGGCAATGCGGTCGCTCATGGTCAGCGCTTCACCCTGATCGTGGGTGACGAACAGGATGGTGCTGCCGATGGTCTGGTGCAGATCGCGGATTTCGATCTGGATCGATTCGCGCAAACGACGGTCGAGCGCGCTGAGCGGCTCGTCCATCAGCACGACCTTGGGCCGCATCACGATGGCGCGCGCGATCGCGACGCGCTGCTGCTGGCCGCCGGACATTTCCGACGGCGCCTTGTCGGCGTGCGCCGACAGCCGCATGATCTCCAGCGTCTCGGCGACGCAGCGCGTGGCGGTGGCGCGATCGACACCGGCCATCCGCATCGGGAACGCGACGTTCTGCGTCACCGTCATATTGGGGAATAGCGCGTAGCTCTGAAACACCATGCCGAACCCGCGCTTGTGCGTGGGCACGTTGTGGACCGGCTTGCCGTCGACCAGGATTTCGCCGCCATCGAGGGATTGGAAACCGGCGAGCAGATTGAGCAGCGTGGTCTTGCCGCTGCCGGACGGGCCGAGCAGCGTGATGAACTCACCGGGCTCGATATCGAGGCTGATGCGGTCGACTGCGTGAAACTGGCCGTAGCGCTTTTCGGCATCGCGCACCACGATGCTCGAGCCGATGGCCTGCCGCGTTTGCGTGGCCTGCGATGCTGCACCTCGCGCGCCGAAACTCCCTGCGCGCAGAGCCACTGGCTCGGCCATCGTTCCCTCCCTGATCATTCCCGACTTCGTCGTTCTATATTATGAAACGCTATTCCAATTATTCTTGGCGGGCGACTGGGTCTTGTCAAGTCGGGGAACGTGCGCTGCGACGCGGTGGCACGCGCCGGGCCGCCATGCAGATGCGCCGAAGCGCCACGCAGGAATACGATCGGCATTGACAGAGGATCGGATGCGCGACTAATTTTATTTGGAAAGACGTTCTACAATATAGAACACAAAATCGGGAGGTTGATCGTGGCGAGCGATCTTCGCGGACTGGCGAAGTATGTGGAGCCGGGAATCCGGCTGGCCGTGCCGGTCGACTATGCCGGCGTCTCGATGGCGATGACGCGCCCGATCATCGAGCGCAAAACCGGCAACCTCCATCTCATCTGCGTGCCGACCGGCGGCCTTCAGGTCGATCAGCTGATCGGCTCGGGCCTGGTCCGCACCGTCGAGACCAGCGCGGTGACGCTCGGCGAGGCCGGCGGCGCGCCGCGGTTCAACGCAGCCGTCAAGGACGGCTCGATCAAGCTGATGGACGCGACCTGCCCGGCGATCCACGCCGGGCTGATGGCGGCCCAAAAGGGCAGCCCGTTCATGCCGATGCGCGGCCTGATCGGCAGCGACATCCTGCGGCATCGCAAGGATTGGCGCGTGATCGACAATCCGCTGGCGGACGGCGGCGACCCCGTGGTGCTGATCCCCGCGATCAAGCCGGACGTGACGATCTTCCACGCCCCGATGGCCGACCGCTTCGGCAACGTCTGGATCGGCCGGCGCCGCGAACTCGCCGCGATGGCCTATGCGTCGGCGACGACGCTGGTGACGGTCGAACGGATCGTCGACGACAGCCTGCTCGCCAACGAGATCACCGCGGCCGGCGTGCTGCCGGCGATCTACGTGACTGAAGTTGCGCTCGCGCCGAAGGGCGCGTGGCCCTACGGGCTGTGGGGCGAATATCAGGCCGACACCCAGGAACTCGTTCGCTACGCGCGCGCGGCGCGCACCGCCGAAGGTTTTGCCGAATACATGACGACGACGCAGATGGAGCCCGCCTGATGACCGACATTCATCCGCGCGAGATCCTGATCTGCACCATCGCCAAGCTGCTCGACGGCGTTCGTCATGTTGCGGTCGGCGCCTCCTCGCCGATTCCGGCCTCGGGCGCGATGCTGCTGCGGGCGCTGAAGCAGCAGGCCGGCGAGACCGGACCGCGGATTTCGATCCTCGGCTCGGTCGAGCATAACTTCTTCACCAACGGTTCGGCCGAGCTGTTCGATTGCGCCGGCCAGGGCCGCATCGACGCCTTCTTCCTCGGCGGCGGTCAGATCGACGGCCAGGGCAACATCAATCTGGTCGGCACCGGCGAGTATCCGCAGACGCAAGTGCGCTGGCCGGGCTCGTTCGGGTCGGCCTATCTGTACTACGTCGTGCCGCGCGTAATCCTGTTCCGCGAGGAGCACACCCCGCGCGCGATGGTCGAGAAGGTCGACTTCATCAGCGCGCCGGGTGTCAGCGACGACGGCGTGTATCGCACCGGCGGCCCGATCGCGCTGCTGACCAGCAAAGCGCTGTTCCGCTTCGACAAGGAGCGCCGCGGCTTCGACCTGCAAAGCGTGCATCCCGGCTACGACCTCACCGCCATCAAGGAAGCGACCGGCTTCAAGTTTGCGCATGACGACGTGCCGGAACAGACCCCGCTGCCCGATCCGGACGTGCTGAAGCTGCTGCGCGAGCGCGTCTACGACGAAGTCGCCGAGACCTATCCGGACTTCGCCGCACAGATGCGGCGTGAGATCGCACAGCCGCTGTCGCAAGCATCCTGAGCCGATCAGCCATCATCCTACGGAGACGGCGCGTGAGTGAGATCAAGCGAATCCCGCACTGCAGCCACTGGGGCGCCTATACGCTGCTGGTGCAGGACGGGAGCATCGTCGGCGTCGAGCCGTTCGCGCACGATCCAGCGCCGTCGCCGATCATTCACTCGGTGCCGGAATGGGCCAATCCCAAGCGCCGCGTGCCGCGCCCGCTGGTGCGCGCCGGCTGGCTGGAGAAACGAGAGCACAGCGACCGGCGCAAGCGCGGCGCCGAGAAGTTCGTAGCGGTCAGTTGGGACGAAGCGACCACCCTGGTCGCCGATGAAATCCGCCGCGTCTCGACGACATACGGCAACGCCTCGATCTTCGCCGGCTCCTATGGCTGGACTAATTCGGGCCGGCTGCACCACGCTTCATCGCTGCTGAAGCGGATGCTCAATCTGGTCGGCGGCTTCACCCGTCACGTCGACACCTATTCGATCGCCGCAGGCCCCGTGATCCTGCGCCACACGCTCGGCAGCTCGGACGCCTGCGACGGCCGCGCCAACACGCTCGACACCATCGCCGAACACACCGAGACGCTGGTGGTGTTCGGCGCGCTGTCGCCGCGCACCGCGCAGACCGAGGCGGGCGGAATCGGCGTACACCGCGTCGAGTCGTATTTGCGCAAGATCGCCGATCGCGGCATCCGCATCGTGCATGTCTCGCCGCTGAAAGACGATCTGCCGGAGTGGGTCGGCGCCGAATGGTGGCCGATCCGTCCGAACACCGACGCCGCGCTGATGCTCGGCCTCGCCGGCGAGATCGTGCTGGCAGGCCTGCACGCCCGCGACTTCCTCGAGCGCTGCACCAGCGGCGCCGATCAACTGATCGCGTATCTCGACGGCTCGGCCGACGGCGTCCGCAAGGATGCGGCGTGGGCGGCGGAGATCTGCGGCCTCGATGCCGAGAGCATTCGTCAACTCGCGCGGCGTCTGGTCGACACCCGCAGCATGCTGACGGTGAGCTGGAGCCTGCAGCGCGCGCATCACGGCGAGCAGCCGTTCTGGTCGGCGCTCGGCCTTGCCTCGATCATCGGCCAGATCGGCCTGCCCGGCGGCGGTGTCGGCTATGGCTACGCGTCGCTCGGCGGCGTCGGCTCGCCATTCAACATCGGCAAGTCGCCGGCGATTTCGCAGCTGACGCGGCCGATCGACAGCTTCATTCCGGTGGCGCGGATCAGCGATATGCTGCTGAACCCGGGCGGGACCTTCACCTACGAAGGCAAGACCCAGACCTATCCGGACACCCGGCTGGTGTATTGGGCCGGCGGCAATCCGTATCACCACCATCAGGATCTCAACCGGCTCGCCGAAGCCTGGACGCGGCCGGAGACGATCATCGTTCAGGATCCGATGTTCACCGCGACCGCGCAGCGCGCCGATATCGTGCTGCCGGCGACGACCTCGATCGAGCGCAACGACCTCGCCGGCAACCGCCGCTCCGATTTCGTGATCGCGATGAAGCAGGCGATCGCGCCGGTCGGCGAGTCGCTGCCGGATTTCGAGATCTTCAATCGCATCGCCGCCAAGCTCGGTGTCGCCGACGGCTTCAACGAAGGCCGCGACGAGATCGGCTGGGTGCGGCATCTCTACGAAGAGGTGCGGCAGGACGCGGTCGAACGCCTCGGCTTCGAGATGCCCGACTTCGACACGTTCTGGGAGCGCGGCTACGCCCGCTGCCCGGTCCGCGCCGAGCACACCTTCCTGGCCGACTTCCGCACCGATCCCGCCGCGCATCCGCTCAACACCGAGAGCGGCCGGATCGTGCTCGGCAGCCGCACGCTGGCCGGGCTCGGCTATGACGATTGCCCGCCGCATCCGGCTTGGCTCGAACCGGCCGAATGGCTGGGCAAGGGCGACGCCTCCGATCTGCACATGATCTCGCATCAGCCGCTCGGCCGGCTGCACAGCCAGATCGAAACCGGCGTCGCCAGCGTGGCGGCCAAGCGCAACGGCCGCGAACAGGCGAAGCTGCATCCGACCGACGCCGCGGCGCGCGGCATCCGGGACGGCCAGACCATCCGCATCTGGAACGGGCGCGGCGCCTGCCTTGCGACCGCGACGGTCACCGACACGGTGCGACCCGGCGTGCTGGTGCTGCCGACCGGCGCTTGGTTCACGCCGCGCGACGAGAACGGCCTCGAAGTCGCCGGCAATCCCAACGTGCTGACGCTCGACATCGGCACTTCGCAATTCGGCCAGGGCTGCTCGGCACATACCTGCCTGGTCCGCGCCGAACCACACATCGCCGATCAGCGCGACGCTTTCGACGAATATCAGGACAAGCTGGTCGCCCTCGCGACCGCCTAAAGAGAGACTGCGACATGACCAAGCCTGCTATCAGCCGCTTCCCGGTTCCGGATATCGCCAGCCTGCCGGAGGACATCCGCACCCGCATTCTCGCAGTGCAGGAGAAGTCCGGCTTCGTGCCCAACGTGTTTCTCACGCTGGCACATCGCCCCGATGAATTCCGCGCCTTCTTCGCCTATCACGACGCGCTGATGGACAAGCCCGGCCCGATCACCAAGGCCGAGCGCGAAATGATCGTGGTCGCCACCAGCAACGCCAACCAGTGCCAGTATTGCGTGATCGCGCACGGCGCGATCCTGCGCATCCGCGCCAAAAACCCGCTGCTCGCCGACCAGATCGCGGTGAACTATCGCAAGGCCGACATCACCCCGCGGCAGCGCGCGATGCTCGACTTCGCCATGAAGGTCTCGGCCCAGGCCTACGAGGTCGGCGACGCCGACATCGAAACGCTGAAGAGCCACGACTTCAGCGAAGAAGACATCTGGGACATCGCGGCGATCGCGGCGTTCTTCGGCATGTCCAACCGCCTCGCAAACGTCACCAGCATGCGGCCGAACGACGAGTTCTATGCGATGGGGCGCTGAGGCGCCTCGTTCGAGCTTTCGCGACGATGCGCAGCGGCCGGGAAGAGCCGCAGCGGCCAACCTTTGAGGAAACCACCCATGACGCTTCCCGGCGCTGCTGACGTCGCAACCCGGCAATCCATCATCGACGCCTGCCGCGAGATGACGGCCTTGGGCATCAACCAGGGCACGTCGGGCAACATCAGTGTTCGCACCGAAGACGGCATCCTGGTGACGCCGTCCGGCGTGCCGTACGAATTGATGCAGCCGGAAGACATCGTGGCAATGAAATGGGACGGCTCATGGACCGCGCCGGAAGGCCGCGTGCCCTCGACCGAGTGGCGCTTCCATCTCGATATTCTGCGCGAGAAGCCGGAAGCCAACGCCGTGGTGCACGCGCACCCGATCTTCTGCACCATCATCGCGATCATGAACCGCGCGATTCCGGCGATCCACTACATGATCGCGGCCGGCGGCGGCAACGACATTCCCTGCGCGCCCTACGCGCAATACGGTACCGCCGAACTGTCGCAAACGGTGCTCGAGGCGCTGCGCTATCGCCGCGCCTGCCTGATGGCGCATCACGGAATGATCGCAATCGGCCCGAACCTGCGCCGAGCTTTGTGGCTCGCCGGCACCGTCGAAGTGCTGGCCAAGCAATATCACGGCTGCCTGCAGATCGGCTCGCCGCCGCTGCTCTCGGATGACGAGGTCGACAGCATCCTGAAACGCTGGGGCCAATACGGCCTGCGCGACAGCGACCGCGCTCCCAAGACCTCCAACTAACACCAATCAACACTGCGTAAGGCTTGCTCCATGGCCCATCCCCACGACGTCAGCGTCTGCGGCACCTACATCCTCGATATTCTCGGCGTGCCGGTGACCGAGATCCCGGCCGGCGGCGGCCGGGCGCTGATCGATGAGATCCGCCTCACCGTCGCCGGCACCGCCGGTGGCACGGTCGTGCCGTGCGCCCGGCTCGGCCTGAAAGCTCTCGCAGTCGGCGCGGTCGGCACCGACGAGAAGGCCGATTGGGTGCTGAACGCGATGGAGCGCGAGGGCATCGACATCTCGGTGATGGAGAAGATCGCCGGCGCGCCGACCTCGGCGACCATCCTGCCAATCCGGCCCGACGGCTCCCGGCCGGTGCTGCACGCGCGCGGCGCTTCGGCGCGCTGGAAGATTTCGCCGGAAGCCCAGAAGGTCGCCTGCGGCAGCAAGGTGCTGCATCTCGGCGGCGTCGGATCGCTGCTGGCGATGGACGGCGAACCGACGGTGTCGCTGCTGCGCGATGCCAAGGCGGCCGGCTGCATCACGACGGTCGATCTGATCCAGGCGCGCGGCGAAACGCTGCCGCTGCTCGAGCCGCTGATGCCCTACACCGACTTCTTCATGCCGAGCATCGACGAAACCCACGCGCTGATCGGCAGCGACGATCCGGCGACCTGCGCGCGCTACTTCATCGGCAAGGGCGCCCGCGCCTGCGCGATCTCGCTCGGCGAGCACGGCTCGTTCGTGATGACGCGCGACGGACGGCAGTTCACCGTGCCGGCATTCGACATCACCGTGCGCGACACCTCGGGCTGCGGCGATTCCTACACCGGCGGCTTTATCGCCGGCCTGGTGCGCGACTGGGATCTCCAGGACTGCGCCCGGCTGGCGACAGCCACGGCCGCCATCGTCGCCACGGGCCTCGGCTCCGGCGCCAACCTGGTGTCGTTCGAGGAGACGGTGAAAGCCATGAACACACTGCCGGTGCGTGCCGCGCGCACCTGAGTTCATCACGACCTATCTTTCGATCGGAACGTTTCGAGGATCACTCATGACCAGACATGCCATCGTCACCGGAGCCAGCCGCGGCATCGGACGCGCCATCGCGCTCGGCCTTGCTCAGCGCGGCTACGACCTCGCCCTCACCGACATCGCCGCACAGGAAAGCGTGCTGCGTGAGACCGTCGAGGAGGTGAAGCAGCTCGGCCGCAAGTGCATTCCGATCCTCGCCGACGTCAGCAAGATCGAGGATTGCCAACGTTCGGTGGCCGAGGCGGTCGCGGGGCTCGGACACGTCGACGTGCTCGTCAACAATGCCGGCATCCTGCGACTGGCGATGATCGACGAGACCACGCCCGAACATTGGGATCAGACCTTCGCGGTGAACGTCCGCGGCGTTTTCCAGATGACCCAGGCGGTCGTCGTCCACATGAAGGAGCGGCGTTACGGCCGCATCGTCAATATCGCGTCGCTGGCCGCCCGCACCGGCGGTCCCGGCCAGTCGCACTA